>DAIDKA010000155.1 GCA_027451085.1 Gammaproteobacteria bacterium | reverse complement strand
TTGCTGTTCTGTTCGGGGTTGCTATTGTGTTTCTGAAGCCATCCATCAAGTGCATAAAGGAATGCTTCGCTAGAGGCCGCGGCATGCGAAGCAAAATCGTCGCACACGCGATCTGATAACCCGATATCAGAGACAACCATCCGATAGAAGTATTGGCTCTTCTGATCATGATTCATGAGATTGTGGGCGGCAGTACTGCTGGCAGTCTCAAGAAAGCGACCATATTGGTCTAGCACACTCGTATTTCCTGCATCAGTTCCTACGGACTTTGCAAGCCGCTGTCGGCAACGGACTAATTTGTTATCTATAATTTCGACCGCTCCCTGACCAAGTAATTCATCGAGCGTTACCGCCACGGGAAAATTGGCACAGGCCACTTCGATTAGTTTGTCGAACGACTGGTTGGGGTGCGTGGAGTTGGCTGTGGAGCTGATGTCTAAGTCCAGTGGTAGCCCGTAAGCCCCGCTAAATGTCGGATGAGTGTGCCAAGTTGAAAGCACCACTCCAATACGATCCAATAGCGCATTCGAGTTCTTAGTGACAGCGGGTGCTCCGCCTATGGTCTTGGTATGCCGTGCACGCTCAACCTCATTGCGACTCAAGCCAGTTGCAAGCGCAAGACGTGAACTGGTGATGCTGCGATCGAGCTTTTGCCGTAATCGACTTTCGATCTCACGCATGTAAGCGCACTTGGCAACCCAAGCAACGTCGTTAGCGGACAGCCCGTACTCAATTGCCACCGGAATCAGGGGCTCAATCACACGAAGCAGCATCTGTTCGCACGCAACCCGCCCGGCGGATTCGTCAGGATTCGTCTGACCAGTTCCGTTCACATGAACTCCTCGCCGGTAACGAACGCTAGCGGCAGAAGTACATTATGGAACAATGGGTTGGCAAAGCAAGATTATGCAAAGTTATTTTATGTTCAATGAAATCCTCGCTCAAATGCACTTAATATGGGCTTCGCAAAAACCATGTAATTACAACCAGTATGGGTCACGGGTCTGGAAACACCGCGAAGTGAAGGAAGCCGCCACCCAGTAGCTCACGCGAAGGGTGAACTAGAACGTCTCGCGACCCAACGTCGGATCGCCGCCAATCTGCACAAGATTGGCACTAGATAGCCCCTATATAGGGCTTCTCGGCTCTTTACCTTGTGGTGCCGCGAGATGCATCGCAGCCGGGTGCTACGAGCGCTTTCAATAACCCCAACCTGTACGCAGTCTCTCGCCGACTGCGCAGCCTGCCCCACGATCAGGAGCTTATTCCCTCGTCGGCACTTCTCCCTCCCCGGGGCGTGGGCGGAGGGGGCGATCAGAGCACGAGCTTAACCTCTGCAAATATTATCCTCACGCTGGTCGAATTCCGGCCGGCCAGGATGTCCGGCCGCCCCTAGGTCGCAAGCTCAGCCTTGTTCGCTGCGGAACCCGGCGTCTGGGCATCCCTGCCGTCCAGGATCGCCATCGGCAAGAGCAGCACCAGCGGCAACGCCAGCAGCGACAATGCTCCGTTGGTAACCGCCAGAATGTGGAAGGTGAGATGGAAGTGATCCTGTAGGGTCGCGCCCAGCCAGTCTCCGCCAAACAGCCCGAAGTTGCGCACTGCCATCATCAGGGCGAAGCCCAGCGCTTCACAGCCGGCCGGGGTGGCTCGAACCGCCAAGTGCATGATTGCGACTTCGGCCAGCGTGAAGCTGAAGCCCGAATAGCTGTCGATGACGCGCGCTCCGGCGTAAGAGTAGTAGAAGAAATACGCGGCCTGGCCGCTGGCGCCGATGATGATGCAGCCCAGCAGCAATGTCTGCAGGCGGAACCGCTTGGCCGCAAGGGCGCCGTACATGAGGGCTGCGATGACGCCGAACAGGCCGGCCATCGACACCAGGGTGCCCTGTTGCTGGGTGGTCAGGTGCAGGTCGTTCTGCTGTGCGTAAAACTCAGCGGTCTGGATGCCCGGGGCGAAATAGAACACGAAGGCAATTGTGGCCGCCGTCCATAGTGCTCTGGCCTTGCTTATCCGCAGCAGTGTGCCGCGCGCTGCGGCGAAATACTGTGTTCCGCGCTGTGCGGGCGCGCGTGGCTCGACGAGGCCCCAGATCGCAACCGGCACCAGCAGGAAAGTCAGCGCGGCGCAGGTGATGCCGGTCCACGAGAAATCAAGGCCCGCCAGGTAGCCGCTGGATACCCCGAAAATAATGTTGGTCGTCTGCTCCACCACATTCCGGACCGAGGTGAGCCGGCCGGAGCTGGCGCTGGCTCGCGCAATCTCCACCATGTAACCGCCCACGGCAGTGCTGGCGACGACCATGGCCGAATTGATGGCGATGCAGACGACGAGCAGGGCGTGATATTCGTGCGGCGTGACATCCAGAACCAGCCATGCAACGGTGGCCAGCACGCTGCCCACCAGCATGTAGCTCCTGCGGCGGGAACCGAACAGCGCACAGGAGTCCTGCACGATCCCCACCAGCGGCTTGAAGTACCAGGGGAGCATGGTCCAGAAAACGAAGGCCGCGCTCGACTCGCGACTCACGTGCAGGCTGTTCTTGAGCAGATTCCGGATCGGGATGACCCCCAGGGCCTGGGTCTGAGGCAGCGCAGTCGTCAGCACTCCGCAGATCACCACCAGGACAGCAAGCAGGAATGCTCGCTTCAGTTGAGCGGGTGAAGTCGGGACCGCGTCGCTCATTTCAAGCTCGGCCCTGGCTCCCCGGCACCAACTCCCCAGGCGCAAAGTCATCCACCTGCACGATGTTCATGACCTTGCGGTCGAAGTCTGCGAGCTGTGCGCCCTGCGCTTCGGTCAGGATGCCGGCCGTCACCGCCTGGCCGATGCGGCCGGGCAGGTCGAGCGCGGTGATGCGGCCGGTCTTCACGCCTTGATCGCGGATGCGCTTTTCCAGCTGTTCGGCGGCATCTGCCAGGACCAGTGCTTCCTGCAGCAGTCCCAGCGGGTTGCCGGCGTTGAGCGTGGTGTAGGCGAAGCGGCCAAGGCGGTCGCGGGTGGCCGAGGGTGCGATGACGAGTTCGGCCACCTTGTGGCTGAGGCGGTCGGCGGGCGCGAAGTAAGTCAGGCCGCGCGGGAAGATCAGGAGCCGCATGACCGCCGCGAGGAAGCGGTTGGGGAAGTTGCGCAGGAACGCGTGCAGCTGTTCCTGTGCGGTGTACAGCAGGTGGCGGCAGGCCCATTCCACCAACGGCAGGTCCTCGGGTGGCTGTCCCTGGTTGTCGTAGTGTTTCAACACCATCGAGGCCATGTACATGGCCGAGAGCACATCGCCCAGCCGGGCCGACAGGTTCTCCTTCTTCTTGAGGTAGCCGCCGAGTGTCAGCATGGCGACGTCCACCGCGAATGCGAAGGAGGCGCTGAAGCGCTCGATGTGCTGGTAATACGGCCGTGTCGGGCCGCGTTCGGGCACGTTGCGGATATGCGCCAGCGTCGCCGCCATCACCAGCGAGCGCATGGCGTTGGAGATCGTAAAGCCGATATGGCCGAACAGCGCCGCGTCGAACTGCTTGCGGCCCGCCCCACGGTCCGGGTTGCGCGCGGCGTCCATCTCCTTCAGCACGAACGGATGGCAGCGGATGGCGCCCTGGCCGAAGATGATGAGGTTGCGCGTCAGGATGTTCGCGCCCTCCACCGTGATGGCCACGGGGGTGATCTGGTAGGTGCGCGCCAGGTAGTTGTGCGGCCCGATGCAGATGCCCTTGCCGCCGTGCACGTCCATGGCGTCGTTGGCCACGATACGGCCCATCTCTGTCACGTGGTACTTGAGCATTGCCGATGGCACGGACGGCTTTTCGCCGCCGTCGATGGCCCCTGCGGTGACCGAGCGCGCCGCGTCCATGGCGTAGGTCAGCCCGGTCATGCGCGCGATCACCCACTCGATGCCCTCGAAGCGCGCCACCGGCACGTTGAACTGCTTGCGGATGCGCGCGTAGGCGCCGGTGGCCCACACGGCGGCCTTGGCGCCGCCGGTGGCGTTCGACGGCAGGGAGATGCAGCGGCCCACGGACAGCTGCTCCACCAGCATGCGCCAGCCCTGGCCGGCATTGGCGGGGCCGCCGATGATGAAGTCGAGCGGCACGAAAACATCGTGTCCCTGGATGGGACCGTTCTGGAACGGAATGTTGAGCGGGAAGTGGCGCCGGCCGATGCTGATGCCCGGCGTGTTGCGCGGCAGCAGCGCCACGGTGATGCCGATGTCGGTACGCTCACCCAGCAGGTGGTCGGGATCGAACATGCGGAAGGCCAGGCCCACCACCGTGGCGACCGGGGCCAGTGTGATGTAGCGCTTGGAGAAGTTGAGCTTGAGCCCCAGGACTTCGCGGCCGTCATAGGTGCCGCGGCAGACCACCCCGGTGTCGGGAATCGAGGCTGCGTCCGAGCCGGCCCGCGGGCCTGTGAGCGCAAAGCAGGGGATTTCCTCACCGCGCGCCAGGCGCGGCAGGTAGTGGTTCTTCTGTTCCTCGGTGCCGTAGTGATGCAGCAGTTCCGCCGGTCCAAGGGAGTTGGGCACCGCGACGGTGGATGAGCAGGTGGTGCTGCGGCTGGCGATCTTCGCCAGTACGCACGAGTGGGCGTAGGCGGAGAACTCCAGTCCACCGTACTTCTTCGGGATGATCATCGCAAAGAAGCCGTGTGACGTCAGGAACTGCCACACCTCGGGCGGCAGGTCGGCGCGGCGGTGGGTGATGTCCCAGTCGTCGAGCATGTGGCACAGCTCCTCGCAGGGACCGTCGAGGAAGGCCTGTTCCTGCGCTGACAGCTGTGGTGGCGGTGCGCGCTTGAGTTTGTCCCACGCCGGCCGGCCGGTGAACAGCTCCCCGTCCCACCACACGGTGCCGGCTTCGAGAGCCTCCTTTTCCGTCTGTGACATGGACGGTAGGAGCCTGCGGTAGGAATTGAGGAACGGGCCGCTGATGAGCGCGCGCCGCAGCGGCTTCAGGTTGAGCCCCCACAGCACGATCAGGCCCGCCCACAGCAGTTCCTTCCACAGCAGGGGCGCATCCGAGAACACACAGTACACGGCCAGCAGGACGCCGGCCGTGATGCTGAATGCGAGCAGCCCCATGCGCCGGTAGGTCAGCACCACCAGCGCGATCAGGAGCAGGAGGGTCGTGATCACGCCGGACATGGGTTTACAGGCCTCCGGCTACATCATGGCAGAAACCGGGCGTTCTGCCGTGATGCCCACCACGCAGAAAGCGCCGCAGTCGGTCTTCTGCCATCAGATCAGGTCCTTCACGCCGTCGCGCTCCTCGTGGAGCTCCTTGAGCGTGGCGTCCATGCGTTTGCGGCTGGCATCATCGATCGACAGGCCCTGCACGATCGAGTAATCGCCGTTCTTTGTTGTCACCGGGTAGGAGTAGATCACGCCTTCCGGGATGCCGTAGCTGCCGTCCGACGGCACGGCCATGCTGACCCAGTCGCCCTCCGGCGTGCCCAGAGCCCAGGTGCGCACGTGATCCAGCGCGGCCGAGGCGGCGGAGGCGGCCGAGGATGAACCGCGGGCCTTGATCACTGCTGCGCCGCGCTGCTGCACCACCGGGATGAAGGTTTCATCGAGCCACTTCTGGTCGACCAGGGTCTTGGCGGCTTTGCCGCCCACGGTGGCATGGCTGACGTCCGGATACTGGGTTGCCGAGTGGTTGCCCCAGATGATCATCTTCCTGATGTCATTGACGTGCGTGCCGGTCTTGTGCGCCAGCTGCGCCAGCGCGCGGTTGTGGTCCAGGCGCGTCATGGCGGTGAAGTTGCGCGGGTTCAGGTCCTTGGCGTTGGCACGGGCGATCAGCGCATTGGTGTTGGCCGGGTTGCCGACGACCAGCACCTTGACGTTGCGGTCGGCGGCCTCGTTCAGGGCCTTGCCCTGGGCGGAGAAGATCTGCGCGTTGGCCAGCAGCAGGTCCTTACGTTCCATGCCGGGGCCGCGCGGCCGCGCGCCCACCAGCAGTGCGGCATTGCAGTCCTTGAAGGCCACCTTCGCGTCATCCGTGGCGACGACTTTGTTCAGCGTCGGAAAGGCGCAATCGTCGAGTTCCATCACCACGCCCTGCAGGCCGGGCAGTGCCTGCGGGATCTCCAGCAGGTGCAGGTTCACCGGCTGGTCGGGGCCGAACAGGGCGCCGGAGGCCGCGCGAAAGGCAAGGGCATAGCCGATCTGGCCGGCCGCGCCGGTGATCGCAACGTTCAGGGCTTTCTTCATGAGGAACTCCACGAGGGTTGAACCTCAATTCTAACGTGGCCGGTAGCCGATCCCTTGACGGCTCTGTCACTGATTGTGTCGGCCGTTCGACGATAGTCAAGCTCAAGTCTTCAGTGACTTGCACTCCGGTGTCTCGAATTGGGCTTGACACTGAAATGGTGTTGTAGTTATATATAACACCAAGACGACATGTACAGACCCCTATCAAGACCCCTGACCGAAAAGAACCGAGGACAAGACCATGAGCAACTTCAACAGCCTGAACTTCAAAACCCTGCTTTGCGCAGCCATCGCCACCCTGCCCACCGTGCTGGTCCTCAGTGGCCTCGACAACTCCGTCAACCAGACGGTAGCCCAGACCGAGGTGCGAACCCAGGTTGCAGCTGCAGCATCACTGCGGCTTGCGCAGCTGAGCAACATCCCGGGGCAGACTGTTCTGGTAGATTAGAACGCTAGTTGCCCCTAACGGGCTTGCCGGAGCGTTCATGGACCCGCAGTGGGATGACAGCACGCCGATCTATCGGCAACTGCGGGACCGCGTGGTTGCCATGATCCTGGAAGGCGTGCTGAAGGAGGGCGACCCCCTGCCTTCGGTGCGCAATGTAGCCGCGGAGTTCCGGCTCAATCCCCTGACCGTCCTGAAGGGGTACCAGCAGCTGGTGGATGAGCAGCTGGTGGAAAAGCGCCGCGGCCGGGGCATGTTTGTCAGCCCAGGGGCCGGTAGTGCGCTGTTGAAAGACGAGCGTCAGCGCTTTCTCACCGATGAGTGGCCGCGGGTGCTGGCGACCATCCAGCGGCTTGGATTGTCCGCAACCGACCTGCTGGCGGGTGCGCCGCCGCCGTCCCACAATCCCCCACTGGCCAAGCCACCGGAAGACGGAGCATGACCGCTGTCATTGAAGCCCGGAATCTGCGCAAATCCTACCGCGGGCATCACGCCCTGGATGGTGTGTCCTTCGCTGTGGATGCGGGCCGGATTGTCGGCCTCATCGGCGCCAACGGCGCCGGCAAAACCACGGCACTCAAGGCCATCCTGGGACTCACGGACTTCGAGGGCGACCTCACCGTGCTGGGCCGCAACCCCCGCACGCAGCGCGACGATCTCATGCGCGATGTCTGTTTCATCGCCGACGTGGCCGTGCTGCCCAAGTGGCTGCGTGTCTCGCAGGCGCTGGATTACGTGCAGGGCGTGCATCCGCGCTTCAGCCGGGAGCGCGCGGAGGATTTCCTGCGCAAGACGGACCTGAAGCCCGCGAGTCGCGTGCGCGAGCTGTCCCGGGGCATGGTCACGCAGCTGCACCTGGCATTGATCCTGGCCATCGACGCGCGTCTTCTGGTGCTGGATGAACCCACGCTGGGCCTGGACCTGTTGTACCGGCGCCAGTTCTACGACATCCTGCTCAACGACTACTTCGACAAGGAGCGCACCATTCTCCTGACCACCCACCAGGTGGAGGAAGTGGAGCACCTGCTGACCGATGTGCTGTTCCTGCGCCAGGGCAGGGTCACTCTTGCCACGCAGGTCGAGGCCATCCCGGAGCAGTACCTGCAGCTCACCGTGGGCCCTGATCAGGTGGCGCGGGCGCGCAGCCTGAAACCTTTCTACGAGCGCGAGGTCTTTGGCCGGGTGGCCATGTTCTTCGAGGGTCGTGCCAGCTCCGAGCTCACCGGCCTCGGGGACCTGCGCACCCCGTCGATTTCCGACCTGTTCGTTGCCAAAATGCAGGCCACCTGATGTTGCAGATACTCAAAACCCAGGTGCGGCGCGAATTCTGGGAACATCGCGCGCTGTGGATGGCGCCGCTGGCGGTTGCCGCGCTGATGCTGCTGGGAGCCCTCATCGGCCACGTCAACATCGGGCTGGCCTATACGCCGGAGCAGCGCAAGGCGTTGTTCGGAGTGCTGCTGTGGGGCTTCTCGATGCCGGAGTACCTCACACTGGGCATCATCATGTGGATGTACGCAGGCGAATGCCTGTACGGCGAACGCCGTGACCGCAGCATCCTGTTCTGGAAGTCCATGCCTGTGTCGGACAGTCAGACGGTGCTGTCGAAGCTGCTGGTCGCGTGCGTCATCCTGCCGCTGGGCGTGTATGCGCTCAACCTGGTCATCGGCCTGCTGACGGTGGCTATCTCGGAGGCGCGCTCCTGGGCCGGGCAGGTGCCTTCGGCCTACTGGGACACCGCCACCTGGCTGCGGGTGCAATGGATGACGCTGGTGGGACTTGTCGCGGTGCAGTTGTGGTATGCGCCGATCATCGCGTTCCTGATGATGGTTTCGGCGTGGGCGCGCCGGAACGTGCAGCTGTGGGTGTTCCTGCCCCCGCTGGTGGCGATGGTCGTCGAGCGTATCGTCTTCCGCACGCACTACCTGGGAAGCATCCTGACATACCGCCTCGACGGGGTGTTCATGGGCCCCCTGCTCACGGTCCTGACCGAACTGAAGATGGCCCCCGGGCCGGACACCTCCGGCACCACGCTCGACCGCGCCTTTGCGGCCTTTGACCCCAGCCCCGCGTTCGCCAACATCGATCTGTGGCTGGGACTCGTGGTGGCGGCTGTGTTCATTGTCGTGGCCATCCGCATCAGGCAGTATCGGGACGACACCTGATCCGGGCCTTGGGGGCCTGCGAAAGAGGCAGGCCACCCGTGTATCTGGAAAGCCGCCGTACGGCGCAGGGACTCGAACTCGATCTGACCGGGTCCTGGCGCATCGCGGACCTGCCGGCGCTGGAGCGCGAGCTGGCGGCGGTGCCTGTCGATGGCGGCGGCAGCGCGCTGGTGAGTTTCTCCCGGCTGTCCACACTCGATCTTTCCGCCACCCTCAGACTGCGCGACTTCCTGCAGCGGCTGCGCGCCGCAGGCTGGGACGTGCACTTCGACGGTGAACCGCCCGGCCAGCTGCACCTGGTGGACGGCGCCCTGGGTGACCGGGCTTCAGCCGGCCGTTTCCGGCCCCGTCCTCCCGAGCACGACCCGCCCGTGGAAGCGCTGGGAAGGATGGTCGTGGGCAGCTGGGGTGATCTGACCCACGGTCTGGATTTCATCGGGCGCATCGCGATCAAGGGCGGGCGCAGCCTGCTGCGCCCGCGGTGCTGGCGCCCCGCCGCCGTCGCGCGCCATGTCTACGACACCGGCATCAGTTCCATTCCCATCGTCGCGTTGATCGCCTTCCTGATCAGCCTCATCATGGCGTATCTCTCCGCCGGGCAGCTGCAGCAGTTCGGCGCGGAGCTGTACGTGGTCGATCTCGTGGCGGTCGGGGTGCTGCGTGAGCTGGGCGTCCTGCTCACCGCCATCATCATCGCCGGCCGCTCCGGCAGCGCCTTCGCGGCCGAGATCGGCTCGATGCAGCTGAACGCCGAGGTCGATGCCCTCAGGGCCATGGGCGTCGATGCGGACGAGGTGCTGGTGCTGCCGCGCCTGATCGGCATCACGATTGCGCTGCCGCTGCTGACGGTCATCGCGGACGGCGTGGGGCTGTGCGGTGGCGCAATCCTGTGCCGCTACCTGCTGCACATTCCGCTGCAGCAGTACCTCATCCGCCTGAACGAGGCCATCGCGCCCACGACTTTCTGGGCCGGCCTGGTGAAAGCGCCGGTGTTCGGGCTGCTGATCGGCTTCGCCGGCACCTACCGCGGCATGCAGGTGCATGGTTCCTCGCGCGAGCTGGGCCGTCTGACCACTGCGGCGGTGGTCCAGGCCATCTTTGCGGTGCTGCTCGCGGACGCGCTGTTCGCCATGCTGTTCATGGACGTCGGGTTTTGAACGCGCTGGCGCTCGAGGTGCGCGGACTGGTGAACGCCTTCGGCGCGCAGGTGGTGCATGACGGACTCGACATGCAGGTACGGGAGAGTGAGATTTTCGGGATCGTGGGTGGTTCGGGCACCGGCAAGTCCGTGCTGCTGCGAACCATTCTCGGGCTGCAGCGCCCCAGAGCCGGCAGTGTGCTGCTGGGTGGCGCGGACATCACCCGCATGTCGCCCCGGGAGCTTGACCGGACCAAGGCCGGCTATGGCGTCACCTTCCAGGAGGGCGCTCTGTTCAGCGCGCTCACCGTGCTGCAGAACGTGCAGGTGCCGATGATCGAGCACCTGCGGCTGCCGCCGCCGCTGCTGGATGAGCTCGGGATGCTCAAGATCCGCATGGTGGGCCTGCCGCCTGATTCGGCTGCCAAATACCCTTCGCAGCTTTCCGGGGGCATGGTCAAGCGCGCGGCGCTGGCGCGGGCCCTGGCCCTCGACCCCGGCCTGCTGTTTCTGGATGAGCCCACCTCGGGCCTGGATCCCATCAGCGCGGCGGCGTTCGATGAACTACTGCTGTACCTGCACGCACATCTGAACCTTACGGTGGTCATGATCACGCACGATCTGGACACGATCTTCCGTACCTGCAATCGTGTGGGTGTCATCGTCGACCGCCGCATGCGCAGCAACACCCTGCAGGGCATCGCAGAGGACCCGCACCCGTGGATCCAGTCCTACTTCCACGGCGAACGGGCCCGCGGCTACCTGGAGCGGCAGCAGGCACAGGGTCAGGCACAGGTGCGCGCAGCTGGAGAACCGCATGGAACGTGAAGCCAATTACACCGCCGTGGGCGCCTTCGTGCTGCTGGTCATCGGCATGGCGGGGCTGTTCATCTACTGGTACTCGGATACCACCGGCCACCACGACTACAAGCGCTACGAAGTCTACTTCGACGGCAGCGTGGCGGGACTCACCCAGGGCGCCGCGGTGCGCTACCTGGGCGTGAACGTCGGCCAGGTGGTGGACATGGCCATCGACAGGCGCAATTCCGGCCGTGTGCAGGTCATCGTCGATATCGATTCGAGCACCCCGGTGTCCGGTGGCACCGTGGCTGAACTGTCGCAGCAAGGGGTGACGGGCGTGCTGTACATCGACCTGTCCGGCAACGCCACCCAGCGCATGCTGCCGAGCGTGCCCAGCGAGAACTACCCGGTCATCCGTTCCTCGCGGTCGAACCTGGACCAGCTGCTGTCCAGCCTGCCGCAGATGGTCGGCCAGGCCAGCGAGGTCCTGGCCCGGATTTCCAATATGCTCGATGCGCGCAACGCCAGGTCCTTCGCCGATACTTTCGCCAACATCGACGCCACCACCGCGCAGCTGCCCGTCACCCTCAAGGATATGCAGTCACTGATGACGGACCTGCGCGGCACTGCGGTGGAGATCCAGCGCACCGCGGGCAGCATCCGCGGCATGGCCGACACGGTCGGACCGGAGCTGCACGCGGTGGTCGACAATGTCTCTGACATCACGCACAACCTGTCGCTGGTCACCGGCAATGTCAACCAGATGCTCGATGAAAACCGCATCGAGCTGCGCACTTTCACCCGCAACGAGCTGCCGCAGGTGCAGCAGCTGATGGGTGACGGCAGTTCCGCCGCGATCCAGGTGCGCGATCTTGCCTACAGCCTGCGCGAGAACCCCTCGCAACTGGTGCTGGAAAAGCCTGAGCAGGGAGTGCTGATTCCACCATGAAACCGCTTTCGCGCAGTCTCGTCCTGATTGCGGCGCTGTGCGCCGCCGGCTGCACCAGCGGCCTGCTGCAAAGCCATGCACCACCAAGCCAGCTATATGTGCTGCGGGCCGCGCCGCCAGTGGCGCCGGCAGTGCCAGCCGCCAGCGGCGGCCTGCGGGTGTTGCGGCCTCTGCCTGCGCCGGGACTGGACCGGGATCGCCTGGCGCTGTCGCGTTCCGACAACCGGCTGGATTACTACGCCGTCGGCCGCTGGGGCGCGCCGCTGCCGGACGTCGTCAGCGACCTTGCCGTGAACGTACTGCGCCAATCCGGCGCCTGGGCCACAGTGACCGATTCGCGCGCGTCCGTGAACGCCGGCTACCAGCTGCAGCTGTACATCGATCACTTCGAGATGGTTTATGCGCCGGGCAGTGATCCGGCCTCGGCCGCCTCGGTCCCGATGGCCACGGTGGGCCTGCACGGGGTGCTGATCCGCCGCAGTGACGCCAAGGTGGTGGCGAATCTGTCCGGCGCGAGTAGCGAGCAGGCGGGGAGCAACCGCATGGGGGCGGTGGTGCTGGCGTTCCAGGCGGCGGCCAATGCCGCACTGGCGCAGGTGGCGGCGCAGGCCGCCACGGTGCGCTAAGCGCTCAGCGAAGCGGGGCGCGCGGTCGGCAGCAGGGCCGCGAAGGGCGGTTTGCCCTGGGCCTGACGCTCAAGCAGCGCGGTCAGCGTCTCCACCGGCTCGGCGAGGCCGAAGAGCTTGCCCTGGCCGTAGTGGCAGCCGTGCTCGCGCAGGTAGTCCAGGTGACGCTGCGATTCGATGCCCTCGGCGATCACATCCATCCCCATGCTGCGGCCCATGTCGATGATGGTGCGCACGATGGTGGCGTCGCCGGCGTCCTCGCCCAGCCCACGGACAAAGGATTGGTCGATCTTCAGTGTGCCGATCGGGAATTGCTGCAGCGCCGACAGCGATGAGTAACCGGTGCCGAAGTCATCGATGGACAGGTGCAGCCCCATGGCGCGCAGCTCATCCAGCAGCTTTACCGTGCGCTTGGCGTCGGCCATCAACGTGGTCTCTGTGATCTCCAGCTCGAACAGGCTGGGCGAGACGCCGTGGCGGCGGAACACCGAGCGGCAACGCAGGATGAAGCTGGCTTCGCGCAGCTGGCGCAGCGACAGGTTGAGCGAGATGCGGCCAGGGTCCTCGACCGTCAGCTGCAGCCGGCTGTAGTCCTGGCACACCCGGTCCAGCACCCATTCGCCGATCTCCAGGATCAGGCCGGTTTCCTCCGCCAGCGGAATGAACTGCGCCGGGGAGATGTCGCCGTGACCCGGCAGGCGCCAGCGCAGCAGCGCCTCGGCGCCGATCACGCGGCCGTCGCGCAGGTCGACCTTGGGCTGGTAATGGATGATGAATTCGTTGCGCTCCAGGGCCCGGCGCAGCTTGCTCTTGAGAACCAGGCGCTGCACCGCCGCGGCGTTCATTTCAGGCGAGTAGAAGGCGAAGGTGTCGCCGCCATTCTGCTTGGAGTAGTACATCGCCGCGTCCGCGTTGCGGATCAGGTCGATGCCGTTCTCGGCGTCGCGCGGGGCGAGGGCGATGCCGATGCTCGCGGTCAGGAACAGCTCGTGCTTGTCGATCTGGAACGCGCGCGCGGTCTCGGTAAGGAAGGTCCGCGCCAGGTGGGCGATGGGGCCGCGGTTGTCCGCGTTGCGCGGCAGGCCTTCGACGAAGATTGCAAATTCGTCGCCGGCCAGGCGGCCGAGCGCCGCATCCTTGGGCAGGTTGCGGCTCAGGCGCTCGGCCAGGACCTCGAGCGCGCGGTCGCCGGCGCTGTGGCCGAAGGTGTCGTTGATCTCCTTGAAGCGGTCCAGGTCGATGTACAGCAGCGCCAGCCCCGAGCTGGCGCGGTGGCTGCGCGCGATGGCCTGCTGCAGCAGGTGCTGGAACTGCATGCGGTTCGGCACCCGCGTCAGGGCGTCGTAGCGCGCGAGATACTTGATGTGCCGTTCGTTGCGCTTCTGGTCGGTGATGTTGCGCGCGACGAAGATCGTGCCCTGGAACTGCGGATCGTCACTGGGCAGGGGCGAGCCGGTCAGCCATACCGGCACGCTGGTTCCGGTGCGCGTATGCACCGTGCTTTCGCGTGACTCCTGCGCGGCGCGCACGACATCGAAGCGCGCCCGCTCGCTTTCCTCGAGGATAGCGCCGATGTTGCCGCCCAGGAGCGCCTCCTCGGTGGTCTCAAGCAGGTTGAGCGCCGCCTGGTTGGCGATGCGGATGGCGCCGTCCGGCGCGGTGACGAACACGGCATCGGTCATGCCGTTGAGGACGTTGTTGAGGTAGTTGCGCGAGATGGTGGTCTGGCGCAGCTTGTGGCGCATGCACTCCAGCGCCTGCTGCAGGGCGCCGAGCTGATCGTGGCGCTGCACGGCGACCTTGCCGGTGTAGTCGCCCTGGCCGAAACGCTCGGCGCTGTGGATCAGGTCGGTGATGGGTCTTTCAATGCCGTTGCCGGCGCGCCAGGCGAGGCAGGCTGCGGCGAGCCCGAAGGCGCCGGCCAGCCACGCTGCCATCTCCAGCGAGAACTCGATGTCCTTGAACACCCTCACGTGCAGGTGCTCCTGCCAGGCGAACAGGCTCACCAGCGCGAATGCCGCCACGAACACGGACATAAAAGCCATGCCCGCGTATCTGAGCTTGAGGCTGTGGGTGCTCACGTAAAGTGCAACGTCCGCAGGCCGGACGATCATCCCCCGGTTATATGAGGGACACAGTTTACGCGCCAGGATTGGGCAAATCCCACAAATGCGTGGAAAAATCTATGTCCTGGTGTCAAAACCGGGGCATGTCCGAGTCTCCAATTGGCGACAGCGGCACGATCGCCGCGGCCGCAAATCAGCGGTGGTTGGCCCAGGCCTTGCGGATGTAGCCCACCATCAGACCGCGCACCGTGGCCATGGGGTCGGCAAGTGCGGAAAACACCGGCGGGTTGCGGCGTAGCAGGCGCCAGTTCTCGCTGCGCAGGATCTGGCGCAGGTAGCTGACGTTGCGGTCGATCATTTCCATGTACGGGTTGCGGCCGTCGTACAAGGCCTCGATGTGGCGGTAGGCCCGCCCGAAGGCGGCATCCAGGCGCTTGTCGCGCACTTCGCTTACGAACTCGGGAGTCTGCCGCAGCACGTCGAGGCCCGAGGCATAGCGCACCTGGCGGTCACCGTTCGACGCGAGGGGCAGCGCCATGCCGCCGAGCACGAACTCCGGGTAGAGCCGGTCGCGGCACTTTTCCAGGTAACAGCGGTCCGCCATCTGCGCGATCATGTCCGCGGTTCCGATCAGGTGGCCCAGCTTCACGTCGATCGGATCGTCCACCAGGATGTTCTGGAACGGAACCTCGTAGCCGGTGTAGTGGATGATCTGCCGCGCCACGGGCGCCCAGCCGGACAGTTCGAGCGTGGGCAGGTAGTCGGCGAGGAAGTCCGCGCCGCGGGACACATGGATCCGGGTCAGCTCCGCACCATGCCTGTAGCCGCCGTCGTCGGCACGGCGCAGGTAGCCCATGTCGTGGAACAGACCGATGATCAGGCCGACGCAGGCGCGCTCCGCGCCTATCCTGTGGGCAGGGGGGCACTGCAGCTCATGTCCGGCGAGCAGGCGTGCCAATGCCAGGGTCACGTCCAGCGTGTGCTGGCGGTCGTGGTAGACGGTATCGACGCCGAAGAAGCCGGGGACGTTGCCTGCGAACAGGCGCTCGAAGTAGTCAAAGGCGCGCCGCAGCGGCTCGAACGGGAACTCCGGCCAGGTCTCCAGGCACAGTTCCTCGATCGCCAGCTGCACGGCGCGCGTGGAGCTCACCTGCACGGTGTTGGTGACGTCAAAATCGTTCCCCCGGGCCGCGCCGTCCGGCGGAAGCAGGATTTGATTCGAGCTTGCCATCAGTCCCAGTGTAGGCAAAGTGCGCCGGGCGGTCAGAGAACCGGCGCACAGTTCAGTTTAAAAGCGTGATGTGCGTCATATTCCGGCGATGGTGCGGGCTCAGGCTGCGATGCCGTTCTGCCGCAGCAGCGGCCGCACATCGGGCTTGCGGCCCCGGAACTCGACGAAGGCGGTGAGTTCATCGCGGCTGCCACCCCGCGAGAGGATGCAGTCCAGGAAGCGCCGCGCCGTGTCCGGATCAAATACGCCACGCTCTTCAAAGGCCTCGAAGGCGTCCGCGGCCAGGACCTCGGCCCACTTGTAGCTGTAGTAGCCCGCGGCATAGCCGCCCGCGAAGATGTGCCCGAAACTGTGCGCGAAGCGGTTCCACGCAGGCACCGGCACCACCGCCACCTCGCGGCGCACGGCGGCCAGCACTTCGCCGACGCGTCCGCCCTGCGCCGGGTCGTAGGCGGCGTGCAGGCGCATGTCGAACAGCGCGAACTCCAGCTGGCGCATCATCATCAGGCCGGCCTGGAAGCTGCGGGTGGCGATCAGCTGCGACAGCTTCGCTGGCGGCAGTGGCGCGCCGGTGTCGAAATGCGCCGCCATGCCGGCCAGCACCTGCGGGTGCCAGGCGAAGTTCTCCATGAACTGGCTGGGCAGTTCGACGGCGTCCCAGGCCACGCCGTTGATGCCGGCGATGCTGGGATAGCCGATGCGGGTCAGCATGTGGTGCAGGCCGTGGCCGAATTCGTGGAACAGTGTCACCACGTCGTCGTGTGTCAGCAGCGCCGGCCGGCCGGCGGCAGGTGGCAGGCAGTTGCACACCAGGTAGGCCACGGGCAGCACGGTCTCGCCACCCATGCTCTTGCGGCCGACGCATTCGTCCATCCAGGCGCCGCTGCGCTTGTCCGGGCGCGCGTACGCGTCGAGGTAGAAGCTGCCGATGCGCCTGCCGTGCTGCGCGCCGTCCAGGATGTCGAAAAAGCGCACGTCGGGATGCCAGGTGGCGACTCCACCGCGTTCCTGGAACGTGACCCCGAACAGTTTCGTGGCCACGCCGAACAGGCCGTCGAGCACCCGCGGCAGCTGGAAGTACGGCCGCAGTTCCTCCTGGGAGATGTCGAAGCGCTGGTGCTGCAGGCGCTCGGACCAGTAGCCGATGTCCCAGGCCTCCAGCGGCCGCCCCGCGAATTGCGACAGCGCGGTGAACTCGCGCACCGCCGCGGGCCGGGCCGTGTGCGCCAGGTCGGCGAGGAAGCCCTGCACCTCCTCCACGGTGCGCGCCATGCGCGTGGCGAGCGCGTAGTCGGCGAAGCTGCTGAAGTCCAGCAGGCTTGCGGCCTCATGCCGCAGGCGCAGGATGTCCTCCATGACCTTCGAATTGTCCCAGCGTCCCGCCGCCGGGCCCTGGTCGGAGGCGCGGGTGCTCCAGGCCTCGTAGAACGCGCGGCGCAGCTGCGACGAGGTCGCATCCGTCATCACGGCCACGTAGGTGGGCTGGTCCAGCAGGAACAGCCAGCCGGCAATGCCTTTGTCCTGCGCATTGGCCCGGGCGCGCGCCACGATGGCGTCGTTCAGGCCTGCAAGCGCCGCGGCGTCCGTGACGTGGTGCGACCAGGCGTTGGTGGCATCCAGGACGTTCTCGTCGAATTTCGCCTGCTGCTGGGTCAGCTGCAGCATGAGTTCCTTGAAGCGATCCTTGCGTTCCCGGGGCAGCGCCACGCCGGCGAGACGGAAGTCCCGCAGGGTGTGTTCCACCACCCGGCGCCGGACGGGGTCCAGATGCGGCCCCTCGGTGTCGGCGATACTTTGGTACGCCCGGCACAGATCCCCGTTCTGCGCCAGGTCCGTCTGCCACTCCGACAGCAGCGGCAGGCCGGCGTTGTAGGCTGCGCGCAGGGCTTCTGAGTTCATCACGGCGTTCAGGTGCCCTACGGGTGACCACAGGCGCGTGATGCCATGGCGCAGCGCTTCCAGGGGCTCGACCAGCGTGGAAAAAGACGGCGCGGGCTGCGCTGCGAGGGCGGCGACCTGCTCGCGGCCCTGCGCCAGGGCGTGCCTCAGGGCCGGCAGCACGTGTTCGGGGCGGATGCGGTCGAAGGCGGGCAGTTCGCCCTGGTGCAGCAGCGGGTTGTCGGCAAGTGTATCCGGTGGGTTCATGCCCGCATTGTAGTACCCGGGCTCGAACGGCGCGCGCAGGCGCTACACTTACGGCCATGGATACCTATGATCTGATCGTGATCGGCGGTGGCAGTGGTGGGCTGGCCTGTGCCCGCCGGGCTGCCGAGTACGGGGCGCGGGTGCTGCTGGCCGAGGCCGGCCGCCTGGGTGGCACCTGCGTCAATGTCGGCTGTGTCCCCAAGAAGGTCATGTGGAACGCCGCGCAGATCGCCCACGGCGTCCACGACGGTCCTGGCTACGGGTTCAGCCTCACCCAGGGGCCGCACCACTGGGACAAGCTCAAGGAAGGTCGCGATGCCTACGTCCTGCGCCTGAACGGCATCTACGAGCGCAACCTCGCCGGCAGCAAGGTGGAACTGGCGCGGGGCTACGCCCGGCTGGTGGCCCCTGGCGCGGTTGAGATCGGGGACCGGCGGGTCACCGCCCCCCGCGTCATGATCGCGACTGGCGGTCGACCCTGGGTCCCGTCCCTGTCGGGCGCGGAACTCGGCATCACCTCTGATGGTTTTTTTGAGCTGCCCCGGCGCCCGGAACGGGTCGCCGTGGTCGGCGCCGGCTACATCGCCGTGGAACTGGCCGGGGTGTTCCAGGCCCTGGGCTCGAAGGTGCAGCTGGTCGTGCGCAGCACGGTGCTGCGTCATTTTGACGAAATGCTGGGCCAAGCCTGGCTTGCGATCGCCCGCGACCAGGGCATCGAGGTCGTCACTCAGGCCGTGCCGCAGGCGCTGAGCCGCGAGGCTGGCGCTCTGAAACTGCAGCTGACCGACGGCCGTGCCGTGGGACCGGTGGACTGTGTGCTGTGGGCGGTGGGGCGTGAGCCCCTGACGGCCGGCATCGGCCTGCGCGAAGCCGGCGTGAAGCTGGACGCGGCGGGGTATGTCGTCACGGACCGCTTCCAGGACACCAATGTCGAGGGCATTCATGCCATCGGCGATGTGACCGGCCGCGCGCCGCTGACACCGGTGGCCATTGCCGCGGGCCGGCGCTGGAGCGACCGCGTGTTCGGCGGCAAGGCCGGACGCCATCTCGACTACGACAACATTCCCACCGTGGTGTTCAGCCACCCGCCCATCGGCACCGTGGGGCTCACCGAGGCGCAGGCCCGCGCCGCGCACGGTGATGCGGTCAAGGTCTACAGCGCAGGTTTCGTCCCCATGTACCACGCGCTCACGCCGGAGAAGCCGAAGGCACAGATGAAGCTGGTGTGCGTGGGGCCGGAAGAAAAGGTCGTCGGCGTACACACCATCGGCCCGGGCTCGGATGAGATGATCCAGGGCTTCGGGGTCGCGGTGAAGATGGGTGCCACCAAGCAGGACTTCGACGATACCGTCGCGGTGCATCCCACCAGCGCGGAAGAGTTCGTGACGATGCGCTGACCCGGCAGCAAGCCGAGGTTCCTGCCGGGGATCAGCCGAGCAGCGCCACGATCTCGTCCGTGGAGCGCACGTCCGCGAACAGGAACAGCATGTTGTTCAGGGTGGCGTTGTGTTCCGCATCCGACAGCGCGGCGTTGGCGTCGCTGGCGAAGATCACGCGGTAGTTCAGCTGCATGGCATCGCGGGCCGTGGACTCGCAGCAGCAGTTGGTCAGCGTGCCGGTGATGATCAGGGTGTCGATGCCGCGGGCGCGCAGCTGTGCATCGAGGTCGCAGGTTCCCGGGATGAAGGCGCCGAAACGCAGCTTGTCCAGCGCCCGGTCCTGCGCGGCGTCGAATTCGATCTGCGGCCACAGCTGCCAGTGGTGCGCGCCGGGCGTGAACGCGTCCTGATGCAACGCCGCGTCCTGCTGCGTGAAGCGCGAGTAGAAGCTCGACCACGAGGTCAGGTCGCCCACCGGCGTGGTGAACTGCACGAAGTAATTGGCGGCGCCCGCCGCACGCACCGCCCGGCTGATGCGGTTGACGTTGGGCACGATCTCACGCGCCAAGGGCACCTCGACCGGGGCGCCCGGTTCGACGAAGCCGTTCTGCATGTCGACGACGATGTGCGCGGTGTTGCGCGGATCGAGCCTGTCGATGGTGTGCAGCCTGCCGCCACGCTGGGCGGTCAGCCGGGCGACGAGTTGCGGATCGAGGTTGATCTTGTGCATGGCGGGCCTCAAAGCTGCAGATGCAGGTACTGGTTGAAGGGCGTTTCGATATAGTCCCCGAAGACCGCGCCATTGACGAATCCGCGCCTGCGGTACAGCGCAAGCGCCGGCTCGAATGCCGTTCCCGAGCCGGTCTCAAGGGATAGCCGGCGCATGTTGCGGGCGCGGGCAACGCCGATGATGTGCTCCAGAACCCGTGCTGCGATGCCCCGGCGCAGGAAATCCGGATGCGTGCGCATCGACTTCACTTCGCCATTGCCATCCGCCAGCGTCCTCAGGGCGCCGATGGCGGCAATGCGATCGCCACACCAGGCGCTCCATACCGTGACATCCGGGGTCGACAACCCGCTCAGGTCGAGAGCAAAACAGGTGCCCGGCGGCGAGTTGTCATGCATGCCCTGCAGATGCAGGCGCACCAGTTCGCGGGTGGCCGCGCCGGAAAGGTCATCCTCGATGATCGTAAGGTCTGGTTGCAGCGTCATCGGTTCACACGGTCCCGGCCATGAGTGCCGCCAGTACTGGCGCAGTGGCGGGCCGGACCCCGCGCCACAGCTGGAAGGATTCCGCGGCCTGTTCCACCAGCATGCCCCAGCCCGGCACGGCGCGGCTGCACCCGCGCGCGCGAGCCCAGGCGCAGAACGCGGTTTCCTCCCGGCCATACATCATGTCGTAGCACAGGGTGCGCGGGCCGATGGCCGCGGGCGGAATCGCCGCCACTTCGCCCACCAGTCCCGCGGAGGTGGCGTTGATCACCAGGTCGTAGGCGCCATCCACCGCAGCGTCGCTCAGTGCGCGGTCGCTGATGTGGCCCAGATCGGAAAAGGCCTGTGCCAGCTCCACCGCCTTCGTCGGCGTGCGTCCGGCGATGACCAGTGACGCAGGTTGCAGTGCCAGCAGCGGCGCCAGTACACCGCGCACCGCGCCACCGCTGCCGACGATCAGGATGCGCCGGCCCGCGGGGTCGAATTCGAGATTGATGGTGAGATCGCGCACCAGTCCGGCGCCGTCGGTGTTGTCCCCGGTGATGCCGCCATCCCGCAAGACCAGGGTGTTCACCGCCCCCGCGCGCCGCGCCCGTTCGCTCAAGGCATCCACCAGCGCTGCGACTTCGATCTTGTGGGGCACGGTGACGTTCAGGCCTTTGCCGCCGCGCGCCGCGAACTGTGCGACGAAGGCCGCGAGGTCCGCCGGCCGCACGTCGAACGCGCTGTAAGTCAGCCGCTGGCCCGTGGCTTCAGCAAAGCGGGCATGGATGAACGGCGAACGGCTGTGATTCACCGGGTGACCGATGACGCCGTATTTGTCCGGGTTCAGGGCCGTCATGCCCCGATGCTACTTGGCGTTGAGGACTTCGACCAGCTCACCGCCGGTGCGGTCGGCGTCCAGCATCGTGCGCAGTACGGGCAGCCACTCGCGCATCCTTTCGGCCACCTGGTACGGCGGATTGAGGATCACGAGCCCGGAGCCGTTCAGCGCCACCTGCGAATCGCACGGATGCACCCACAGCTCACTGACCAGCATCTCGGCGCCGAGCTTCTTTGCCAGCCGGGCGCGCCACAGCTGGGTGTCCCGCGCATCCTTGATCGGATACCACAGCAGCACCACTGCACTTACGAACTTCGCCAGCGCCTCGCCCGCGGCGTTGGCCGCGCGCTCGAAGTCGCGCGAGGTTTCCTCGTAGGGAGGGTCGATCAGCAGCACCCCGCGGCGCTCGGCAGGTGGCAGATGCGCGCGCAGCCGTTCGTAACCGTCGCCGATTTCCACGCGCACCCTGGCGACCGACAGCAGCGCGCGCTCGAGCGCGTGCGCTTCCGGCGGCTGGATTTCCAGCAGGATTGCCCGGTCCTGGGTGCGCAGCGCGCCTGCCGCCAGAACGGGCGACCCCGGGTATGCCTGGCCATTGCGCGCGGCGGTGCGCCACTGCTGCACGGCCTGGGCGTACTGCACGATCTCAGCTTCACCCTTGGTATAGGAGAGCACATCGCCCAGGCCCGCGCGCGGACCGCGGTTGCCGCCAGCGGGATCCCCCAGGTCATAGGCACCGCTGCCGGCATGCGTCTCCAGGTACAGGAAGCCCTTGTCCTTGCGCTTCTGCGCTTCGAGCACCGCGAGCAGCGTCACATGCTTGTGGACGTCGGCAAAGTTGCCGGCGTGGAAGCTGTGCCGGTATTTCAATCCGCTGCCCCGGCGACCGGCTTTTTGGCCGCGGTCTTTTTGGCTGCCGCCTTCTTCTTTGGCGCGGCTTTTTTCTTGGCCGGCGCCATTTTGGTCTTGGGCGCCGCAGTTTCCTTGGCTGCTGTTGCCGCGTCCGCGTCACCGCCCTTCACAGCGGCC
>DAIDKA010000154.1 GCA_027451085.1 Gammaproteobacteria bacterium | reverse complement strand
GTGGGTTCCGGGGTGAGTGAATTCCGCCCCGGTGATGCGGTGGTCGCCACGTTCTTCCCCCAATGGCTGGCCGGCGGGCCGGTCAACCCGGACTTTTCCACCGCGCCTGGCGATGGCGTGGACGGCTATGCCTGCGAGGTTGTGACACGGCCTGCGACCAGCTTCACCCATGCCCCCAGGGGCTGGACTGCGGCGCAGAGCGCCACTCTCACTTGCGCGGGCCTGACCGCCTGGCGCGCCCTGGTCGCAGACGGCCGGCTGAAGGCCGGTGATACGGTGCTCGTGCTCGGCACCGGCGGCGTGGCGATTTTCGCGCTGCAGTTCGCCAAGGCGCTGGGCGCGCGCGTCATCATCACATCATCCTCCGACACCAAGCTGGCCAAGGCGCGGGCCCTGGGGGCGGATGAGACCATCAATTACACCAGTGATCCCGAATGGGGTGCCACGGCGTTGAGGCTCACGGGGGGCCGCGGTGTCGATCACGTGATCGAACTCGGCGGCCCGGGTACGCTGGCACAGTCCATCACCGCCAGCAGGCTGGGCGGGCACATCTCGCTCATCGGGGTGCTGACGGGGGGCGCGGGCAACGTGCCCACCGCCGCCATGATGATGAAGCAGGTGCGCCTGCAGGGTCTGATCGTCGGCTCCCGCGCGCAGCAGCAGGACCTGGTGCGGGCCATGGAGGCCACGGGCATACGCCCGGTGATCGACCGCAGTTTTGCGCTGAAGGATCTGGCCGATGCCTTCCGCCATGAGGAGGGGCGGCAGCACTTCGGGAAGATCGTGATCGAGTATTGACGGGGTCCGTCCGGATGCTTACTGGCGCGGAAGCGGCGCATCCTTCGGCCACAGGACCCACAGCGCGCCCTGCTCGCGCATCTGGCCAGCGAGGCGCGCGGCCCCGGCGCCGGTGCCGAAGAAGAAATCCGCCCGCGGCGCCCCGGCGATGGCACCGCCGGTGTCCTGTGCCATCACCAGGCGCTGCAGGGGTTTTCCGCCTGCGCCCGGCGGCAGCATCGTGGACAGGAACACCGGCGTGCCCAGCGGCACGTACACGGGGTCCACGGCGATGGAGCGGCCGGCGGTCAGGGCCACACCCTGTGCGCCTCGGGGTCCGACGCCGGGATCACCCAAGGGCGCCTCCTTGAAGAACACCACGCTGGGATTGGCATCCAGCACTTCCTCGAGGCGCTCCGGATGCGCTTCGAGCCAGGCACGGATGCCCGGCATCGTGGCCTGCTGCACGGTCAGTGCGCCCCGGCTCACCAGATACCGGCCGATCGAGTGGTACGGATGTCCGTTCTGGTCGGCGTACTCCACCCGGATCATGGAACCATCGGGCAGCTGGACCTTGCCGGAGCCCTGAACTTCCAGCATGAAGGCATCGAGCGCGTTGTCGATCCAGATGATCTCGCGGCCCTTGAGGGCCGGGTCCTGCGCCAGCTGTGCGCGCGTGTAATACGGCACCACCGTACTACCCTGCAGACGGCCGCGCACCCGCTTGCCCGCAAGCTCCGGGTAGAGCGAGGACAGGTCCACCGTCAGCAGGTCCGGCGGCGGCGAGTACAGCGGCGCGGTGTAGCGCGCCGAGGGGTGGCGTGAGCCCTTGAGCAGCGGCTCGAAGTAGCCGGTGATCAGTCCCTGGTCCGCGCGGCCCGCAGCATCGTTGCGCACGATGCGCCAGGGCTGGAAATGGCGCTCGAAATACTCGCGGATGGCGCGCGGCCCGGCGGGCACCGCGAGTGCTTGTGCGCAGGGGGCACTCCACTGCGGTCTGCTTCGCAGCGCCTTGCAGCTGGCCAGGAAGGCCGGCCACGCCGCCGCCAGCTCATCGGTGCGCCAGCCCGGCAGCGCGGACCAGGCGGCCGGCTCATACGAAACCACCGGCGCCCGTGGCACCGGCGTGGCAGGCGCCGGGGTGACGGGTGCCGGCGGAGGTGGCGCGGCGCAGCCAGCCAGCGCCAGCACGAGCACCATCGCGGTCCGCAGGCCCCAGGCGCGCATCATCCTCGCCAGCCGTCCTCAGGTGTGCGTGGCGAGGAAGTGCGCAAAGTCAGGGCTGGTGGCCTTGAGGATTGCGACGGCCGCCTTGAGATCATCGGCCGGCACGGCAGGCCGGGGCGCATCGTGCGCCTCGCCCCTGAGGACCTGCAGGATGCGCGTGTACACCCGCTCGCGGGCATAGTCCGGCAGGGCATCAAAAGCGGGAGTCTCGATCAGGTAGCTCACCGGATAGCGGAACAGGCGATCCTGCAGGTTCAGCTCGCGCAGGCTGCGCCCCTGGCCATCGTGCGGCCCCTGTGCCTGGAACCAGTGGTCGAAGCCGGAACTGCCGCGGATGGTGTCCGTGATAGCCGCGGCGTTGGCGAAAGTCAGCGCGTCCGCGAGCTGGCTGATCCAGTCATCCAGTTCCTTGCGCCTGGCGGCCGGCAGCCCCCCGACACCCCCCTTGCCCGCGAGCGCCTGACGCGTCTGGAAGTTCACCCGTGTGATCAGGTTCTGCACGGTGACCTGGTGCTGGAGCACCAGCAAGGCCACGACGTCGCTCTTGTCGGTGGGATACGGGGCGGTGTCGAACAGCCCATCGAGGTTGTCGAGGTTGCCGCGCCGGATCTGGTCCAGGTGCACCAGCTCCTGCACATCATGCACCTGCAGGTTGCCCACGTGCACCTGCCTGCCGGTCTGGCCGGTCACATACCAGCCACCCCAGCGGTACTTGATGGGGGTCTCGTCCTCGGTGAGGATCTGGTACTCGTGTGTAAGCTGGTTGCCGTGGATGTCCACGTAGGAGGACATCAGCAGGAAGCGCGGCACTCCGCCACCGGAAAGCTCATAGGTGTCGTGACAGCTCAGACAGGTGACCGTCCGGCGCCTCAGCTGCGGTGCGGACTGCGCGTTGCCGGCAGGAGCGGTGTTGTCGAGGGTGTAGAACACCTGCCCCAGCCGGTCGTCCAGGGTTGCGATCTCGATCTGCGCATTCACCGCGTCGGGGCGCTGGCGGACGTAGCCGACGTAGGTGTCGGTGTTGAAGTAGAGGGCGCGGGGCGTGGCCGCGCTGATCAGGCCTTTCTGCAGGCTGGTCTTCGAATACACCAGGGCCTGGGAACTGACGTCGATGTCGAGCGCCTTCAGCAGCGAGTCCAGATACCCCCGCGGCGGGCTGAACGCGAGCTTCACCTGCCCGGCTTCGAGCTGTTGCTGCAGCCGCACCACCCGGTTATCCGCGGGCGCGCGCTCGTAGTGCAGCGCCGGGAACTCCCGGTCATAGGTCAGCCTGGTGGGTGTGGCAAACACGAAGGGATCGGGCGCCGGCTGCTGCGCGGCCGCCGCGGCGGTAAGCAGCGGCAGTGCGAGCGCCACGACGGGGAACCAAGTGCGCATGTTCAGGTCCTAGGTAACAGGTTGTCACGGAAAACGCGGGCGGCGAGGTAGCTTCCGGCCACCATGCCGAGGCCGATGACCGGCAGCACCGCGTGCGGCGGCCGCAGCGGCAGTTTCAACCACAGATCGTGCGCGGCGACACCGGCGCCCGCGGCCAGGAAGACAATCCCGACCATATGGAAGAACTGCAACGGATCGCGCAGCGTCAGGGGATTGAGCCGCCAGCTGGGAAAGTGCCACACCGGGTTGTTGCGCGGGTTCAGGCGCTGCGCCCACACCACCACCGGCACGGCCACCAGGCCATACAGCCCCCAGCCGGCCAGCATCAGCGCAGTCACGGGCCGGTCGGGCAGAAAGGCATCCCCCTTCACCCAGCCCTGCCAGAGCGCCACTCCCACCAGCACCAGTCGCAGCACGATCCACTTGTACATGAATGCTTCCGTCACACCGCATCGCGTAAATCCAGTTCATAAGCATAGACCGCCCGCTTCGAGGATAGAATGGCGGGATAACCACCAGGAGAACCCATGCTCCAACTGACCTTCGCGCGCCGCGCCCTGCAGGCGCTGTTCGCCGGCTTGCTGCTGACCGCCTGCGTCACCGCGGCCGCTGCCACCACCACCACCACC
>DAIDKA010000153.1 GCA_027451085.1 Gammaproteobacteria bacterium | reverse complement strand
CCGCTGCCGATCAGCGGCCGCTCGGGGTACTTGCGGTCGAGGTATTCGGCGATCAGCCAGCTGTCCAGCACCCACTCGCCGTTGTCGACGATCACCGGCAGGCGCTCGGAGCGGCCGCCGGTACGTTCCATGATGCCGGTGAATCCCCCGGGCACCAGTTCGACCTCGAACCCCTTGTGCGCCAGCGCGTACCGGGTGGCCCAGACAAAGGGACTGATGGTGCAGCCGGAGGCCAGCTGCAGGTCGAAGAGCTTGATGCGGTGATCCATGAGCGGTGTCAGTCCTTGATCGGCAGGGCTTCGCGCTCGGCGATGATGCCGCGGCGGTAGTTCTCGAACGCGACCCGTTCGGGGGGCACCACCTGGTCCTTGGGGAACGCCTCGAGCATGAGGTCGGCGAGTGCGCGCACTTCGTCGCGGAACTCGGAATGCGTGAGGATGTAGCGCGCGTTGTCGCGGATGCCGGCCACCACGCGCGCGCCCAGTTCCAGCGGGTCCATCCAGCCGACCATCATGCTTTCGGCGCGCTCCAGGCTCTCCCGGTCCTTCTTTCCGCCCGCCACGATGCGTGAGCGGGTGCCGCCGGGAAACAGGCACGACACACCGATGCCATGCGGTGCCAGCGACAGCCGCAGCGACTCCGACAGGCCGCGCACCGCGAACTTGCAGGTCTGGTAGCAACCCAGGCCCGGCAACGGCAGCGGCGCAATGCCGGCCATGGAGGCCGTGTTGACGATATGCCCGCCCTCTGCCTGCCTGATGATGATGGGCGCGATGATCTTGACGCCGTTGACCACGCCGCCCAGGTTCACCCGCATGGCCTTGTCCCAGCCCTCGAAGTCCTCGTCCTCGACATTGCCGCCACCGCCGATGCCGGCGTTGTTGCACAGCAGGTGGATCCTGCCGAAGGATTTCAGCGTCTCCTGCGCCGCCTGCCGCACCTGATCGCGGTCACCCACGTCCGCCTGCAGGAAGATCACGTCCCTGCGTCCGTGCAGCTCGTGACGGACTTCCTCCAGGTGCTCGGGGTTGAAGTCCACCACCGCCACCTTCATCCCCTGCCGCAGGAAGTTGTGCACCAGCCCCAGGCCGATACCGCTCGCGCCGCCGGTGACGAACGCCACCTTGTCCTTGAAATTCTTCATCGCTGTTCCTGAAGACCCGGATGGGTCAGCGTTGCTCGCCTGCGAAGGTACGCAGGGCCGGATTGGTGTGGTCAGGCATGTTCAGCGCGGCCTGCACGCCCGGCCGGGTGCTGACCCGCTCGAGCCAGCGCATCAGGTTCGGCGCGATCTTTTCCACCTGCAGCTCCGGGAACAGCCGGTGCAGCGCCATGCCGCCGCTTGAATAGAAGTTGATGTCCGCCAGGGAATAGCTGTCGCCGGCCAGCCAGGGCGTCTGCGCCAGCTGTTGTTCCACCCGGTCGATGGCCACGCTCACCTTGCGCGTGGCGTTGCTGAGGTCCGCCTCGCTGAACCCGGAGCGGGCGGTGCGCCATTTCTCGCGCTGCTCGTGCAGCGGGATGCGGGCGAGCAGCTTCTCGAACTCGCCGCCCTCGATCGAGCGCGCGATGATGCTGACCATGCGGTGCCAGCCGTGCATGGAGACGTAGTTCATGAAGTGCTCGTCGCAGAACTTGTTCCACTGCCGCATGCGCGCCCTGCCCACCGGGTCGGCCGGCCGCAGCGGCGGCGCCTGCGGGAACGCGTCCTCCAGGTACTCGCCGATGACGGTGCTCTGGGTGATGATCACCCCGTCATGGTCCAGCACCGGCACCTGCCCTTCCGGGTTCAGGGCCACGAACCAGGATTCGTGCTGCTCGAACTTGTGCAGATCGACATAGACGCTCTGGAATGGCAGGTTCTTTTCCTGGAAGCACAGCAGCGCCTTGAGTGAATTGGCGCGCGGTTCGGCGTGATACAGCTTGAGCATGATTCAATCCTTCTTCGCGGCAGCGGCCGGTCGTGACTGCAGCCAGGACACGAGCGCCGGATCGAGCTTCGTGGGCATGGCCGCCACCTGCGCCGCGTGCCGCTGTTCGGCCGCTGCGCGCCATTCACCATGGGTGATGACATACAGCTGGTCCCGGCGGATGGCGTCCAGCACCAGTTCACCCACCTGGTCGGGTTCCATCTGGGCGGGGAAAGGCACCGGCACGGCGCCCTCCTGCACCGCCTTGAAGGCGGCCCCGGCGCCGAAGCGCTCGGGACGATTACGACCCACTTCGTGGATGTTGGTGCGCACCGGACCCGGGCAGAGCACCGTGACGCCGATGTGCTCCTGCGCCAGTTCGCCCCGGATGTTCTCTGAGATCGCAATCACCGCCGCCTTGGCGGCCGTGTAGACGGCGAACTGCGCCGGCATCGGCACCAGCGCCGACAGCGACGAGGTATTGACGATGTGGCCGCCCTCGCCATGCGCGCGGATGCGCGGCAGGAAGGTCTGCAGGCCGTTGATCACGCCGCCCAGATTCACGGCAAGACCGAAATCCCAGTCCTCGTAGGTGATGCCCTTGAGCGGTCCCTGGATGCCGACGCCGGCGTTATTGACCAGGATATGCACCCGGCCGAAGAGCCGCTCAGCCTCCTCGGCTGCGGCTGCCATCGCCGCACGGTCGGTGACATCCAGGCGGATGCCGTGGACATTGCCCGCCTGGCCGCGCTGCGCAAGTGCTGCCAGGGCCGCTTCCAGGTGATCAGCACGCAGGTCGGCGATCACCACCTGCGCGCCGGCGCCCAGCAGCGCATGCGTGATCCCGAGGCCTATGCCACTGGCGCCGCCGGTGACGAACGCCACCCTGCCCTTGATCGAATCCATCCGCCCCGCTTCCTACTGCCCGGGAACCGGAGCGAAAATGCGCCAGGCCTGGGTCGGATGCATGAAGGCCCAGGGCAGTGCGTACAACTGTCCCATGGGTACGGTCACCGGCGCCTTCCTGGTCTCCACGTTGACGCTCTCGACGTCCTCCGGATCCGCACTCGCATCCTCGTTGTAGGCCAGGATGTAGCGCAGCTCCTGGTGTCCGATGACGTGACTGAGCGGCGGCGCCTGCAGCGCGAGCGGCTTGCCATCGGCGGCGGCGTTGCTCCCGGTGGTGGCGCTGTGCGGTGGCGCCGGATGGGCCGCCCGTACCGCGCCATGGCGCGGCTTGTGAGACCGCTGGTGCGCGGGCGCACTGCTGGATGCAGCCGTCGCCTGCGTGCCGTCAGGATCTGAAGACCATGACGCCGCTGGCGCCAGCATCAGCACCACGCCCAATGTGGCGATACCGGATGCGAACCCCTGTCGTGCTTTCATGATGAGTCTCCTCATGTCCTGCAGCCAGTATATTCCCAAGCGAACCCCAGAAAGATCAGGCATGTAACGCAATGCAACCCACACCGCAATTGATTGATATCGGACTCAATCTGACCCATGACAGCTTCGACCACGACCGCGTCGCGGTCATGGAACGGGCTGCCGCTGCCGGGGTCATGCAAATGATCCTCACCGGCGCCAGCAGCGCCGGCACGCGCCTGGCCATCGAACTGGCCTCCCAGGCGCCACAACGGCTGTTCGCCACCAGCGGAGTACATCCCCACCATGCGACA
>DAIDKA010000152.1 GCA_027451085.1 Gammaproteobacteria bacterium | reverse complement strand
GCGAGGTTTTACGTTTGATGGCGGCCTCCGGTTGACAATTGAACGATGTTCAATAATGATTGTGCCAGCAACGGATGGGGGCGTCCATGAGCTATACCTACGCGCGCAACTGCTGGTACGTCGCCGGCTGGACCCATGATCTCAAGAGCGACAGGCCGCTGGCCGTGAGCATCCTGGGCGAGCCCATCGTGCTCTACCGCACGGCAAGCGGCCGGGTGGCGGCGTTGGAGGATCGCTGCGTACACCGGCTGGCACCGCTGTCATTGGGCCGCTGCGAGGGCGAGCGCCTGCGCTGCATGAACCACGGCCTGCTGTACGAGGCGGACGGCCGCGTCGTGGAGATCCCCGGACAGGAGCGTATTCCGCCGCATGCCTGCGTACGCGGCTATGCCGTCGTCGAGCGCCACGGCTGGGTGTGGGTGTGGATGGGTGAGGCGGTACAGGCGGACCCGGCATTGATCCCGGCGGCGGTGGGGCTGGATGATCCGGGCTGGGTCCTGGGTCACGGGCAGCTCGATTATGCGGCCGAGGCGCGTTTGATCTGTGACAACCTGTGCGACTTCTCGCACCTGAGCTATGTGCATGCCAACAGCTTCGGCGCCAGTGAGAACTGGGCCCGGACGCGGCCGCAGGTGATTGCGCTCGAACGCGGCGTGCGCTTCCAGCGCTGGCTGCCCGGCGAGCAGCGCATGCGATTGCGGGGTCAGGGCGTGGGCGACGTCTGGTCGTCGTATGACTTCGTGCTCCCCGGCATCCTGCTGATGTCCAGCGGCGCCTATCCGGAGGGCACCGCGGCGGCCTGCGGGGGCAATGCGCCGCCGCCTGAGCTGAAGGAGCAAGCCACCGGTGTGACGTTCACCAGCCAGGCGGTGACGCCGCTGACGGACAGGACCTCGCGCTATTTCTTTTCCTGGGGACCGCGCCGCGGGCAGGGGGATGAGACCCTGCGTGATGCACTCATGCAGGTGGCTTTCCAGGCCTTCGGCGAAGACAGGACCATCATCGAGGCCCAGCAGCGCGTCATCGACGCCACGCCTGAGCCGCAGATCCTGCCGACGTCCGCGGACCGCGGTGTGACGATGTTCAACAACATCGTGCGCAAGCTGGCGCGACTGGAGGCGGGCGCAGCCAGTCCCGTCAGTGAAAGTCGCGCGATGTCGTGACCAGTGTGCCCAGCCAGGCGGAACAGTCCCGCGCCTGGTGCACCACGATGCTGATCACGCCCGCATCGTTCTGCAGCTGGCCTGCCACGAGGATGAGGCTGCTGTAGAACAGCGCCGCGCGCAGCCGCTGCTGCTGCTGCGACCAGACCACGAGGTTGGCGATCCCGGTTTCATCCTCCAGTGACATGAATACCACGCCCGACCTGGTGTCAGGCCGCTGCCGGTGGGTGACGATGCCGGCCACGTGCACGGTGCTGCCCGGGGGAAGCGTGGCGAGTTCTGCGGCAGGCCTGGCGCGCAGGCGCTGGAACCGGTTGCGCAGCAGGGCCACGGGATGGCGTCCCAGGGTCAGGCCCAGGCTGCGGTAATCCTCGACCAGGCACTGGCCTTCGGTGGGCGCGGGCAGTGCGGCGGGGTCTTCCTTGATCCTCGGCAGAAAGTTGCCTGCGGCGCTTGCTGCACGCCCGGCAAAAAGCGTGGCTTTTGCCGGGCTGGCGGCCTTGCCGGCCAGCGCGCCGGGCAGTTGCTCCAGTCCCAGCACGGCCCAGTGGGCCTGGTGGCGATGCCCGGTGAGGCCGGCCAGCGCGCCGGCGCGGGCGAGCCTGTGCAGCACCCGCCGCTGCAGTGCGGCGCGGTGGGCCAGGTCATCGAGGTCGCTGAAGGGCTGCTCAGAGCGGGCCGCAATGATGCGCGCGCTGGCATCTTCAGGAATCCCCGGGATCAGTCTGAATCCCAGGCGTACCTCGGCGCCGCCGTCTTCGGCCCGCTCCAGGGTGCAGTCGTGCCGGCTGGTCTCGATGGCCACCGGGCGCAGGCGCACACCCTGGCGCCGGGCATCGTTCACCAGCTGCGCGGGGGAATAAAATCCCATGGGCCAGGCGTTCAGCAGCCCCGCCAGGAAGGCCGGATGCGCATGGCGGCGCAACCAGGCCGAGTCGTAGGCCAGGAGCGCGAAACTGGCCGAGTGCGACAGCGGAAAGCCGTATGAACTGAAGCCTTCGATCTGTTTGTAGATGCGCTCAGCAAACTGCTCCGAGTAGCCGCGTGCGCGCATGCCGTCCTTCAGCTTCCGCTCGAACTGGTGTAGATCGCCCCGGCGCTGCCAGGCGGCCATGGAACGGCGCACGTGATCGGCCTCCCCGGCGCTGAAGCCGGCGCACTCCATGGCGATCTGCATCACCTGTTCCTGGAACAGCGGCACGCCGCAGGTGCGCTCCAGGGTTTTACGCAGGACGGGGTTGCCGTCCGTCTCCAGCCGGCCCGGCGCCTTGCCGCCCTGGCGGCGTTGCAGGTAGGCCTGCAGCATGCCGCCCTGGATGGGGCCGGGACGGATGATGCCGATCTGGATCACGAGGTCCCAGTAGTTGCCGGGTTTGAGGCGTGGCAGCATGTTCATCTGCGCGCGGCTCTCGACCTGGAATACACCGATGGCCTCGCCGCGGCTCAGCATGGCGTAGGTGGCCGGGTCTTCCTTCGGAATCTGCTGCCGTTCGAAGGGTCGGCCATCGAAGTCACCTTGCAGCTGCAGCATGTGCCGCAGTGCAGTGAGCATCCCCAGGCCCAAGCAGTCGACTTTCAATAATCCCAGGGTTTCGAGGTCCTCCTTGTCCCACTGGATGATGGTGCGTTCCGGCATGGCGGCGTTTTCCACCGGCACCAGGCTCGACAGCGGCTGCTCGGAGATGACAAAGCCTCCCACATGCTGTGAGAGGTGGCGGGGAAAGCCGTGCAGTTCCCGCGCCAGTTCCAGCAGCAGTTGCGCGGTGCGTGAGCCGGGGTCGAAACCCAGTGCGGCAAGGCGCCGCGGGACTTCACCGTTACCGTCGAACCACAGCAGTGACCCGGACAGGGCGTCGAGCAGGTCGGTGGGCAGGTCCAGGACGCGCCCGACGTCGCGCAGGGCGGAGCGCCGGCGGTAGCTGATGACTGTGGCGGCCAGCGCCGCGCGGTGCCGACCGTATTTCTCGTAGACATGCTGGATGACTTCCTCGCGCCGATGGTGTTCAAAGTCGACGTCGATATCCGGCGGCTCGTGGCGTTCCTTGGAGATGAAGCGCTCGAACAGCATGTCCATGCGTTCGGGATCGACCTCGGTGACGCCGAGTGCGTAGCACACGGCGGAGTTGGCGGCGCTGCCGCGGCCCTGGCACAGGATGCCCCTGGAGCGGGCGTAGCGGACCAGTTCCTCCACGGTGAGGAAGAAGTGCTCATAGCGCAGCTCGGCGATCAGCGCCAGTTCCTTCTCGATCAGTGCCTGCACGGGGACAGGAGTGCCCGTGGGCCAGCGGCGCTTGCAGCCGGCCAGGGCCAGCGCCCGCAGGTGTTCGCGGGCGGTGAGTCCCGCGGGCACCAGCTCGGCGGGGTATTCGTAGTGCAGCTGCCGCAGCGAGAAGGCGCAGCGTCCCGCCAGTTCCACGGCTGTCTGCAGCGTGTCGGCCGGATACAGCCGGCGCAGCGCGGCAAGGGTGCGCAGGTGGCGCTCGCCGTTGGCGAACCCGCGGCGTCCGATCCGGTCCACCGTGGTGTGCAGACGGATGGCGGTGAGCACGTCGTGCAACCGGCGGCGTGTGCGGACGTGGTAGTGGACATCGCCTGCGGCGCACAGCGGAAGGTCCAGCCTTGTGCTCAAGGTGCGCAGCTGTTCCAGGCGTGTCCGGCTGCCCTGCTCCAGTGTGTGCACGAAGGCCAGCGCCTTCGCCGCCAGCGGCAGCTGCGCAAACCAGGTGGTGGCCGCCGCGTCCAGCTGCCGTGCGTCAGCTGGGTGCGCCGGCAGCCACAGGCCGAAGCACTGCTCCACGCCTGCTTCAAAATCGGCACGGACGATACAGTAGCTGCCCTTGGCCGCCTGCCGCCGCGCGCGGGTGATGAGTTCGCACAGCTGGGTATAGGCGCCCTGGCTGGGAGCCAGCAGCACGATGCGCCCGCCGCAGGGCAGGGCGAACTGGCTGCCGACGATCAGTTTGAGATCTGCAGCCATGGCGGCCTCGTGGGCGCGGACGATCCCGGCGAGGGAGCATTCGTCCGCGATGGCGAGCGCCGCGTAGCCCAGTTCGCGGGCGCGCTGCACAAGCTCTCGAGGGTGCGAGGCGCCGCGCTGAAAGGAGAAGTTGCTGAGGCAGATGAGTTCCGCGTAGCCGGATTGCGCCGCCGTTACCGTGGGGCCGGGTGGCGCAGAGTCTGTCCTTGAGTCCATCACCCGGCCTGCTAGGCCCAGATGCCGTGCAGGAACCAGGTGTTGCTGGCGAGATCGCGGTACACCCACCACAGTGCGCCCTCGGGGGTTTCTGCGATGTAGTAGTCGCGCTGCATGTCCGCGCCGTCCCACCAGCCGGACTCGATGCGTTCCGGGTCCCCCAGCAGCCGGGGCAGGGCGCGCAGCGGCCGGGGCTCCATGATCCACAGTGGACGTGCGGGCAGGGGATCTGTTTTTGCGGCATCTTGCGGCGCGGTGACATGGGGGTTCGTCCCGGTCTGCATGCGCCAGGCCCGTTCAGGCCGATGATCGTCCAGCAGGCGCAGTTCGCGCACGGCGGTCTCGCCCAGGCGGGTGCGCAGCCGGTCCAGCAGCTGGGTCCACTGCGCATCGCGTGTGGCGTGGGCATCGAACAGACTGTGCTGCGCGATCGCCGGCGCCACCGGCCGCGCGGCTTCCAGCACAAGGTGTGTCACCGGCGCCGGCAGCATGGTGCGCTCCAGTCGTTCGCGCAGCAGTGGCGAGAAGATGGCGGCGTCGCGTTCCGGCGCGCCGAGCCGGGTGTCGATCACGGTCGGCGGCATATCGCGGTGACGCAGGCTGAGGCGCAGGCTGTCCACGGCACCGTCACGCCCGCGTAGCCAGCCCTGCAGTTCCACCAGCATGCGTCGCAGCGGGAACAGCAGCGCCTGGGCGTTATCCACCGGGTAGGCGCATTCCAGCAGGCGCCGGTAACGCTCAGTCGGTCTGAACCGCCGCCGGGGGTCGGGCCGCTCGCCCAGCAGGCGCTGCAGGTAGTCTGGGAATTCCGGGCCGAAGCGTCGCGCCAGCGCGGCAGCCGGCAGTTGCAATACTTCGCCGATGCTGGTGAGGCCCGCATCCTTCAGGCCCTGGAGTATGCCATCGGGGATCAGAAGGTCCGTGAGCGGGCGGCGCGCAAGCTCGGCGCGCAAGGCGCCGCGAGTGGTGAGGCTGGCGGTACGGCCGGAACAGGCGATCAACGCAGCACCCTCGTGCGTGGGGGCGATGCCGGTCCTGAGGGTGTAGCCCAGCGTCCGGGTGCTTGCAAACAGCCGGGCCTGCAGCTGTTCCAGGCCGCCGAACAATGCGAGGCTTGCACCCACCTCCAGCGCCACGAGCCAGCGCGCTGTGTCCAGGCAGATGTCGCCGCTCCACTGGTGTGCCCAGTGCCCCAGGGCCATGAGTGCACGGCGTTCCTGCACGGGTGAACGTTCCAGGAGCTTGAGTCCGGGCAGCCGTCCCTGCGCCAGTGCGGCGTCCAGGCCGCGGGCGATGCCGGCGGCGCGGGCCGGTGTGTTGGCGGCCAGCACCCGGCGCCGTGTTCCGCATTCAAGGACAGCGGTGGGCCGGGTATCGGGCGGCTGGCGCAGTTCCACGGCCAGGTGGGGCAGGTGCAGGCACAACCACAGCATACAGGCCTCAGGTCCCGCGGCCGGTGGCGGCGCTGAAGCATGCAGGCAGCCGCGCCAGTGGAATCAGCACCACACCGGGGCGGCCGCCGCGAGCCTTGCGCAGGCGCGTTTCAAGGGTCTGTGCGACGGGGCGCAGTTCCAGGCGCAGGGCCGCGGGCGAGGGAGTTTCTCCGGCCGCGATGCCACGGAACAAGAAGGCGAGACCAGTGCCGCTTTCGGCGGCCAGCTGCAGTTTGCGCAGGTTCCGGTCCACCTGCTGCGAGCCCCACAGCAGCACTGCACCGGTGGCCGCCGTGCGCAGCAGCTGCGTGGCTGCCCAAAGACCGTCTTCGCCGCCGCGGGTGCTGATCCACAGCGTGTGTTCGAGCGGCAGTCCCTGGGCCTGCAGGGCCGGCGGATCGGGGATGAAGGGAGGGTCGATGAGGGCCACGCGGCGCTGCGCGCGACACAGCTGTTGCAACGCCGGCAGGGTGAGGCTGACTTCCCCGATGCCGTCCGTGGCATGCAGCAGCTCGGTGAGCGCCCCGACTGGCCAGCCACCCCCGGGCAGCAGCGCGTCCAGGCCGGCGAAGCCTGTGGACTGCACAGGCAGGGACTGCTCCGCGCGCCCCCGCCAGCTGGGCGCAATGCTGTTCAGGGAGTTGGCGAGGCCATCGAGGTCCGGGGTGAGATTGCGCGAAAGCATGCGCGCAAGCCTAGGAGAAGAACCCGTAACTGTACAAGTATACAGTTTATAAGATATTGATATCTGAAATATTATTTTTAAAATGCCGCGCCGCAGGCAAGGATTTGCTGGTGCTGGACACCGCGAATGGCTAGCGCGGGGGACGGTCGCCGGAGAAGCGGATCTCGGTGGTGCCCGTCACCGGGCCGATGGTGGCGCTGTCACTGACATATAGCCGCACGTCGCGCTCGAAACGCAATGTGCCTTCGACACTGGCGCCCGGCCCCACCACCACGCGCGGCTTGTCATTGTCGCCCCACAGGTGCAGGAAGCCGGTGGCCGGCTTGTGCACGGTGATGCCACCTTTGATGTGCGAGTTGGCGCCGATGTCGATGTTGCCATTGACCGTGTTGATGCCGCCGCCGACGCTGGCTCCGGCCACGATGATGGTGCCATTGATATTGGAGAGCCGCCCGCCGACGGAGCTGCCGGGATGCAGTGACAGCGTGCCGTTGACCGTGGTCACGGAGCCGTGGACCGTTGCGCCATCCCCCACGATGATGCCGCCGTTGACGGTGGTCAGTGAGCCGGCCGTGGCGTTGCTCCCCAGGCTGATGCCGCCATTGATGCTGTGGCCGCCGCCGACCTGCGCGCCGTCGTCGATATGCACCGAGCCGTTCACCGTGCTGGCATCATGCACGGACTGGCCGGCCTCGATGTGGATCGAGCCATTGATGGAGTGCGTGCTGCCGCCATCGTGCTGCGTCGCATCCGCATCGGCCGTGTCTGCGTCGTGGTCCTTGTCGTGGTAGTTGATGCAGCCGGCCAGCGGCAGGATCAGGAGCAGTGTTGCCGCCAGCCTGGGTATGAGCTTGTGCATCGACGTCTCCTTGGCCTGTGCGGGGGCTTGTTTGAAACTCAGGTGGTATGCGTGACCGCGAAGCGCGCGAGCGCCACCATGCCGGTCTTGAACCGAGTGTCAGGCAGCGCATCAAGAGCCTTTATGGCCAGATCCGCTTCGCGCTGCGCCACCTGTGCGGCGTAGTCGATGCCGCCGGCAGCATCGATAACCGCCAGGATGCGCTCGAGGTTTTCGAGGCCGCCGTGCTCGATGGCTGCGCGGATCAGTGTCCGGTCAGCTTCGGAGGCCGAACGCAGGGCATGGATCACGGGCAGGGTGGGTTTGCCCTCGGCGAGGTCATCGCCCAGGTTCTTGCCGCGCTCGGCCGGGTTGGAACGGAAGTCGAGCACGTCATCCACCAGCTGGTAGGCAGTGCCCAGGTGCCGGCCATAGGCCGCGAGGCTTTTTTGCATCTCGAGAGAGCTTTGCGACAGCACGGCCGCCACTTCGGCGCCGGCCTCGAACAGCCGCGCGGTCTTGCGGTAGATGACTTCCAGGTAGCGCTGCTCGGTGGTGTCGGGGTCGCGGGCGTGCATGAGCTGCAGGACCTCGCCCTCGGCGATCACGTTGGTGGCGTCGGCCATGATGGACAGCACCGCCTGGTGACCGAGCTTCGCCATCATCTGGAAGGCGCGGGAGTACACGAAGTCCCCCACCAGCACGCTGGCCTGGTTGCCGAACACCTCATTGGCGGTGTAACGGCCGCGGCGCAGGGATGAGCCGTCCACGACGTCATCATGCAGCAGCGTGGCAGTGTGGATGAACTCGATGAAGGCTGCAGCTTCAACATGAGCCTGGCTTTTAATGTCACAGGCGCGACCGGCCAGGACCACGAGCAGAGGCCGCAGGCGCTTACCGCCTCCGGATATAATATGTTCAGCGATCTGGTCGACCAGCGGTACGGCGCTCTTGAGACGGCCGCGGATGGCCTCGTCCACGGCGGTGAGGTCGGTCTGGACGAGTGAGCGGATTTCTACGAGAGTCATGCGGGATCAAGCAGTGAAAACCCGGGCATCGTAA
>DAIDKA010000151.1 GCA_027451085.1 Gammaproteobacteria bacterium | reverse complement strand
CGCGCAGCGCCTGGTGCGCGAGACCGGCGGGCACTACATGGACCAGTTCACCTACGCGGAGCGCGCGACGGACTGGCGCGGCAACAACAACATCGCCGAAAGCATCTTCGCGCAGCTGGCCGCGGAGGAGCATCCCGTTCCAGCCTGGATCGTGTGCGGTGCCGGCACCGGTGGCACCTCCGCCACCATCGGCCGCTACATCCGCTACCAGCGCCATCACACGCGCCTGTGCGTCGCCGACCCGGTGGATTCGGTCTTTCATCGCCACCACGCCGATCCGCGGGTCCTGGCCCTGCCCGAGGGCTGCGCCTCGAAGATCGAAGGCATCGGCCGGCCACGGGTGGAGCCGAGCTTCGTTCGCAGCGTCATCGACCGCATGATCGCGGTGACAGACGGGAACAGCATCGGCGCCATGCGCGGGATTTCGCAGGTCCTGGGGCGACGCGTCGGTGGTTCCACCGGCACCAGCATCTGGGCCTGCATGCAGCTGATCGATGAAATGCGTGCCGGCGGTGAAGCTGGCTCCGTCGTCACGCTGCTGTGTGACGGTGGAGACCGTTACGCCGACACCTATTACGACGACGGCTGGCTGGAAGGCTGCGGCATCGACTGGCGGACCACGGCCGGGCAGACAACCGCGTTCTTCGGACGCTGACTAGAAGGTCGATCGCGTCGCGGCGCCATCGACAGCAATGCTCTGCCCGGTGATGTAGCCGGCGAACTCGCTGCAGAGCCAGGTCACCAATGCCCCGACGTCCCGGGGATCACCGAACCGGCGCGCCGGAATCTGGTGAAGGTCCACGAACTTGTGCACCTCCACGTCGTAGCTGGTGCCATTGCGGCGGGCCGCCTCGGAGAACTGGTCGTGAACCGCCGCCGTGTGAAACATGCCGGGCAGCACGTTGTTGAGCGTCACATTGTCAGCGGCAACACGACGCGCCACCGCCACCGTGTAGTTCACCAGCGCCGCACGCGGCGCACCGCTCAGGAGGCGCAGTTCCAGCGGGTATTTGGCGGCGATGGTTGCGATGTTGACGATCCGGCCCCAGCGCCGGCGCTGCATGGCGGGCAGCACCGCCTCGATGAACTGCAGCGGGCTCAGCAGACCGGTGGCGAGGCTTTCCTGCCATTGCTGCATGGAGATGCCCCCATGGTCGGGGGTCAGCGGCGGTGGTGAACACGTGGCGACGAAGATGTCCGGGTCCGGACATGCCGCGAGAATCCGCAGTCGCCCCTCGTCAGTGCTGTGGTCCGCCACGATGGTATCGACACGAACGCCATGCCGGCCACGGATTTCGAGCGCCGCGGCCGCAAGGCGCTCTGCACCACGCGCAGACAGCACCAGGTTCACACCCTCCGCGGCCAGAAGGCTGGCCGCGGCTTTCCCCATACCGGCGCTGGCGCCGTTGATCAGGGCGCGCCGCCCCGAGATGCCCATGTCCACCTGCTCATCATAGCGGACCCGCGGCGCACAAAAAAAGGGCGCCCCCGTACGAGAGCGCCCCTTGAGTTGGAGACCTGCTTCTGAACAGGTCTTTGGTCTTATTTGAAGTCCTTCTTGAACTGCAGCTCGAAGGTGCGCGGCGGGGCCGGCAGGCCATAGACCTGGCCTTCCGTGCTGGTCAGATCGAACACGGAGGTGTACCAGAGCTTGTTGGTCAGGTTGGTGGCGATCAGCGACAGCTCCCAGTTGCCGGTACCGTTCTTGTAGGTGATGCGGCCATTGAGCTCCTGGTGGCCGGCGTTGAAGCTGTTGGCGTCGTTGTTGGCGTTGGTGTAGAAGCCGGCGGCATAGCTCCAGTCGAGCCGCGGGGTGATGGTCGCATTCGCCCACAGCGGCTGCTCGTACTGGGCACCGACGCTCCACTTCAGAGGCTGGAAGTCCTGCCCCTGGGCCGAGAGCGGAATCCCGGCCAGGACATTGACGGTGGTGTACTCGAAGTGCTGCTTGCTGAAGCTGGCATCCGCCGTGAATCCGCCCAGATGATAGGAAGCCTCGGCCTCCACGCCGTAGATGTTGGCATCGCCGCCGTTGACCGGCGCGGCGCAGGGCTCGCCCGCGTTGCCGCCCGAGAACGCCGGGCAGCTGAGCAGAGTGACCTGCATGTTCTTGTACTTCTCGTAGAAGGAGGCAAGATCGAGCCGCAGGCTGTGGTCCAGCCAGTCGGTCTTGGCGCCCATTTCGTACGACGTCAGGGTTTCCGGCGCGAAACTCTCGACCTGCGAGGCCTCGAACGGCCGCGGGTTGACACCACCGCCCTTGAAGCCGGTGGAGGCGCTGGCGTAGGTCATGATGTTGTCGTTCCAGCGGTAGTCCAGGTTCGCGCGCCAGTCGACCTTGGAACCCTCGTAGGTGGCGGAAGGCAGACCGCCGGGATAGAAGATGCTGTCGAAGCCCAGGGTGTCCTGCACGGCCGGGGGATTTTCACGGACGTAGGTGTACGCCAGCTGCTGGTGCGTGTAGCGCACGCCGCCGTTGAAATCCAGCGCATCGGTGATGTGCCAGGTGCCGTTGGCGAAGGCGGCGTAGATCTTCTCGAACACCGGGTCATCCTGCACGAACTCGAACGGAAGACCCGTGGGGCCACTGGTCGCAGTAACGGGGGTGCTGGCGGTAGGCACATAGTCGAGCAGCTGGTGGGACCAGTAGGTGGTGGTCTGGTCGAGCATGAAGCCGCCGACGGTGTAGTCGAGCCAGCTGCCGGACTTGCCGCTCAGGCGCAGCTCCTGCGTCAGGGTGTGGTTGCGCATCTGCGAAGCACCGAGCGAGGCGCTGGTCGGCGATGTGTCGTCGTCGTTGGTCCAGTAGCTGTTCATCTCGCGGAAGGCGGTGATGGACTTCAGGGCCATGTCGGGCGAGATCTGCCAGTCGGCGGTCAGGTTGGTGCCCCACACCTTGCTGGTGGACGCCGGCGCAAAGCACTCCTGGGAGCTGGAGAACGTCGGGCCGTTGGCGCCGACCGTCATGCCGTAGCCGCAGAAGTTAGCGTAGCTCTGGTACGGGTTCGAGGGTACGAACGCGTTGGTGTAGTTGAGGGGCGAGGTCCTGGTGGCGGCGGCGATCTGGCTGGCTGAACCGATCCCCGGGATGTTGTACAGGTTGTTGGAATTCACCTTCAGCAGGGTGACCGCGGCCGAACCGGAGTTGTCGCTGGTGCCGTCGGCGGTGAGGTTGAACTCCAGGTTGTCGCTGGCCAGCCAGCGCAGCGCGACACGGCCGCCGCTGTAGTCGGTGGCGCCCTCGGAGCCGTTGACGCAGTTGCCGCCGGCGGCATTGGTGGCGACCCCGGATCCGGGGTGGGAGCAGCCATAGTCGATCAGCTGCACGTAGCCGTCCTGCTTCCGGGAGACCACCGAGACGCGCATGAACAGGGTGTCCTGGATCAGCGAGACATCCGCCATGCCCCTCAGGTCGACCAGGCTGCGCGAGCCATAGCCCGCCGTGATGGAGCCGGTGTCGCTGCCGGTCGGCTTCTGGCTGTACAGCTTGATGGCGCCGCCTTCAGAGTTCATGCCCGCCAGGGTGCCCTGCGGGCCGCGCAGGATCTCCACACGGTCCAGGTCCACCAGGTCGAAATCAGCGCCGGTGAGGTTGGAGTAATAGACGTCGTCGATGTAGAGGCCGACACCCGGTGACATGGCCGGATCGAAGTCCGCCTGGCCGACACCACGGATGCTGGCCGACATGCCCGGACCGAAGGCACCGCCGGTGGGCAGCAGGGTGACGCCCGGCGCCTGTGCGGTGACATCGCTGAGCTCGGTCTCGTTACGCTGGTCCAGCATGGCGGCGTTCACCGCCGTGATGGCGATGGGCGTGTCCTGAACGTTCTGTTTGCGCATCTGCGCGGTGACGGTGACCTCCTGCAGGGCGTCACCATTGGCGGGCTGTGTCTGGCTGGCCTGGCTCTGGCCGTTGGTGGCCGGCGCCTGCTGGGCCATGGCAGTGGCGCTCGCGGCGGCCAGCAGCATTCCCACCGTCAGACGGATGGACTTCGACTGCAACATCATCTACTCCTCTGCGAGTTGCACGAAGCTGTGCAACAAGAACTGTGGCGAATTGCGGGGCAGCTGTTGGAGAGTCAATGCGCGCTCATGCCGGACAGGAATGTCCCCTGTGACCGTCTGAATACGCTTGATCCCCTTGTTTGTTGCTAACCTAGCACAAGCACTTTGCCCGACTCAATGGGTCGACTTGAAAAAGCAACAGGCTGAACCAACACCTTCAGGGGCTTTCATGGACATGGACAAGTCAACACAATCAGCAACGAATAATGCGGTGGCGACCGATCGGCGCCAGTTTCTGGGCACCCTGGCCGCAGGTGCAGGCGCGGTCACTCTGCTGGCTGGACTGGGCGCCCCCGTCGCACAAGCACAACAAGCCGCAGCAGGTGGTGCACAATCTGCCACGCCACCGCCGATGGGATCCCGTCCACCCATGCCGCCGGAGCCCAAGGTGTCGCAACCGCCACCGCTGGCCGACCTCAACGGCAAGACTGCCTACATCACCGCCGCGTCCGACGGCATCGGCCTAGGCATCGCCCGCGCCTGCTCCAACGCCGGGATGAACGTCGTCATCGGCTACCGCAACGAACAGCGCCTGGCGCTTGCGCTGCCGCTGTTCGCCAAGGGCGCGCCGGTGTTTGCGGTGAAGCATGACGTCGTGGGACAGGAGGGCTGGGAGCAGCTGCTCGCGGCCGTCAAGGCAAAGTACGGCAAACTGCATCTGGTCGTGAATAACGCGGGCATCAAGACCTTTGACAAGGCCGCCGGCACCAGTCCCAAGGACTGGCAGAACGCCTGGGACGTCAACGTCGGCGCCATCTACAACAGCGTCAACGTCATCCTGCCGCACATGAAGGAACACGGGGAGGGCGGACAGTTCGTCACGACCTCCTCCATGAGCGGACTGCTGCCGGCGGTGACCGCCGGCGTGTACACCACCACCAAGTTCGCGGCGGTGGGGATCATGGAGGCGCTACGCATCGAACTCGAAAGCACGAACATCGGCACCTCGGTGTTCTGCCCGGGCGGCGTCAACACCGATAACCTGCCGCCGGGATCCCGTCCGCCCCGGTTGGGGCGTGATGGCAAGCCTCTGCCGTCCTTCGGCCGGGGCCTCATGGACCCCCTGGAAGCCGGCGAACGGGTGGTCAATGGCGTCCGCAACAACGACCTGTACATCCTGTCGCACACCGAGTTCAAGGACGGCTTGAAGGAGCGGTTCGACGCCATCCTGTACTCCTGCCCGGACGAACCGGTGCCGGTGGAACGCCTGCCGCCCGAGACCCGGACCCGCCATACCGGCATCTACCCGCGCGAAATCACGCACCGCCTGCAGAGGCGGGACTCGTACAAGACCTGAAGCGCCAGCCAGGGATCGGGATAAAAAGCCCCGCGGGCCCTTGCCGCGGGGTTTTCTTTGGGGATACGGTTCGGATTGTCCGCTGTCACACCCGATGACGGCGGCGAGGGGATGTCATGACCCGTGCGGCACCATCGCGCGATGAACTGTTCGCGCTGTACGAACGCATGCTGCTGATCCGGCGCACGGAAGAGCGGTTGCGCGACGAGAACAAGGCCGGCAACCTGCCCGGCGCCGTGCACCTGTATATCGGCGAGGAGGCAGTGGCCACCGGCGTGTGCGCACACCTGCGCGCGACCGACATGATCACCAGCACGCACCGGGGTCACGGGCACTACCTGGCCAAGGGTGGCGACCTCAATGCCATGGTGGCCGAGATCTACGCCAGGCGCACCGGCATCTGCCGCGGCATGGGCGGCTCCATGCACGTGGCGGATTTTTCCAAGGGCATACTGGGCGCCAACGGCATCGTCGGCGCCGGCTTCGCCATCGCCACCGGCGCCGCCTATTCGGCCCAGCTGGCAAAAGAAGGCCGCGTGGTCGTGGACTTCTTCGGCGACGGCGCCTCGAACCAGGGAACCTTGATGGAGTGCCTGAACATTGCCAGCCTCTGGCACCTGCCGCTGGTGTTCGTCTGCGAGCACAACCGCTTCAGCGAGTTCAGTCCGGCCAGCACGGTCACCTCCGGCCAGATCTCGGACCGGGCGCGCGCCTTTGCAATCCCGACCCTGGTGGTGGACGGCAACGACGTCGCCGCGGTGTGGGAGGCGGCCCGGGCTGCCATCGAGCGCGCCCGCGACGGTCGCGGACCGACCTTCATAGAGGCGCATACCTACCGCATCCAGGGACACATGGAGGCCGAGAGCCTGCTCCTGGGCGGGCAGCACTACCGGGATGACGCCGAGATCGAGGGCTGGAAGCAGCGCTGCCCGATAACAAGCCTGCGCAAGCAGCTGGCGGCACTGGGTTCCGTGGAGGTGTCGCGGCTGGAGCAGATCGAATCACACATCATGGCGCGTGTGGATGAAGCCGTGAAATTTGCCGTGGCGAGCGAGCCAGCCGACCCGGAACTGGCCTTCAGCCTCATGTTCGACGGTCAACAGCCCTAAAGCAGGCAGATGCACCATGGCCAAAAAGCGCTACATCCACGCGATAAACGAGGCCCTGTTCGAGGAAATGGAGCGCGATCCGAAGGTGATCGTGTTCGGCGAGGACGTGGAGCTCGCCATCATGGGCGATTGCCGGGGGCTGCTGGCGCGCTTCGGCCGTGACCGGATCCGCAACACCCCCATCTGCGAACAGACCCTCACCGGCATGGCAGTGGGCGCGGCGGCCGCCGGCCACCGCGTGATCCTGCACCTGATGTTTTCCAACTTCATCTACACGGGCATGGACGCCATCGGCAACCAGATGGCCAAGATGCGCCTGATGTCCGGTGGCCAGGCGCGCATGCCGATCACTGTCATCGCCAGCTACGGCGGCGGCGGCGCCAATGCCGCGCAGCACTCCGACACCGCCTATCCGCCGCTGCTGAACCTCGGCGGCATCAATGTCGCGACCCCCGCCACGCCGGCCGATGCCAAGGGCCTGCTGAAGACGGCCATCCGCGGCAACAATCCCACGTTCTTCATGGAAGCCGGTGGACGCGGCGGCGAACAGGGCGAAGTGCCCGAGGGTGAACACCTGGTCCCCTTCGGCAAAGCCGTCATCGCCCGCGAGGGCAGGGACCTCACCCTGGTGGCCATCGGTTCCATGCTGAAACCCGCGCTGGCGGCGGCCAAGTCGCTCGCAGTCGAAGGCGTCGATGTCGAGGTCATCGACCCGCGCACGCTGGTGCCCTTTGATGCGGCCGCGGTGCTGGCCTCGGTGCGCAAGACCGGGCGCCTCGTGGTCTGCGACGAAGCGCGCGAGCGCTGCAGCGCCGCCAGCGAAATCGCCGCCCTGGTGGCCGAACGCGGCTTCGACAGCCTCAAGGCGCCCATCCGGCGCGTGACCACGCCAAACGTCTGCATACCCTATGCTCCGAATGCTGAAAGCCGCGTGATTCCCGGTGCCGACACCATCATCCGCGCCTGCCTGCAGATCAGCCCGGCAAAAACCTCGCTTTTCTCCGCAGCTGCCCAGCGCGCTGCAGGCGACCTCCTGCCGGGTGCTTAAGAGCCGGCGCCATCCGAGGTTCATCGATGAAGATCACTCTCAAACTGGGCCGGGTGGGCATGACGATGCAGGAAGCCACCATCGCCAGATGGCACCGCCGGCCGGGTGACTCCTTTGCCAAGGACGACGTC
>DAIDKA010000150.1 GCA_027451085.1 Gammaproteobacteria bacterium | reverse complement strand
CTCGTACATGATCGAGAACCGGCAGGTCGTCAAGCGCGTGTTCCCGGAGCTGTTCGAAAGCGCCGCAATCCTGCCCGTCGACGACTATCCGGAGCAGCTGTTCGACATGCTGGCGTCGATGTCGCCGCGCTGCCAGGAGCGTCCCGAGGTCGTGGTGCTCACTCCGGGCATCTATAACTCCGCCTACTTCGAGCACTCCTATCTCGCGCGGCAGATGGGCTGCGAGCTGGTGGAGGGGCGCGACCTGACCGTGGGGGCCGACGACTGCGTGTACATGCAGACCACCCGGGGTCTGCGCAGGGTCGATGTCATCTACCGTCGCATCGATGACGACTTCCTGGACTCAGAGGCGTTCCGCGCGGATTCAACGCTGGGTGTGCCGGGCCTGATGCGCGCGTGGGCCAGGGGCAAAGTGGCGCTGGCCAATGCCCCGGGCGCCGGCGTCGCCGACGACAAGCTCATCTACACCTATGTGCCGGACATGATCCGGTACTACCTGGCCGAGGAGCCGATCCTGCCCAACGTACCCTCGTGGCGCTGCGGCGAGGCGCAGGACCTGCAATACGTACTGGCCAACCTGGGCGAACTCGTGATCAAACCGGTGGATGGCTCGGGCGGCTACGGCATGCTCATGGGTCCGATGTCGACGCAGAAGGAGCGCGGGCAGTTTGCCGCGCAGTTGAAGGCGGCACCGCGCAACTTCATCGCCCAGCCCGTGGTGACCCTGTCCACCGTGCCGACCATCGTCGGCGGCAAGCTGGAACCGCGGCACGTTGACCTGCGGCCTTTCATCCTGAGCGGACCGTCCACCTACGTCACCACCGGTGGACTCACCCGCGTGGCGCTGCGCAAGGGTTCGCTGGTGGTGAATTCTTCGCAGGGCGGCGGCAGCAAGGACACCTGGATCGTGGACACGGAGGCGGAGGCGGAGGCGATCGCGGTCAACAGGGCGGGGGGCGATCAATAATGCTGTCGCGTGTCGCCGAGAACATCTACTGGATGGCGCGGTATCTGGAACGTGCCGAGAACACGGCGCGCCTGGTGAGTGTCAATGCCAGCCTGCTGCTGGACCTGCCGCGCGGTTACGAACTGGGCTGGTTGCCACTGATCGACATGAGCGGCGCCCGGGCGCTGTTTGATGCCCAGAAGCGCGGCCCGGACGAGCGTGACGTCGTGCAATTCCTGCTGGCCGACCGTAACAACCCGGGATCCATCGCATCCTCCCTGACTGCGGCACGCGAGAACGCCCGTACGCTGCGCGACGTACTGCCCACCGAAGCCTGGGAGGTCCTGAACCAGTTTTTCCAGGAATTCACGGACAACCTGGCCGAGGGCCTCTCCAAGCGCACGCGCTACAACTTCCTGAAGCAGGTGGTGCTCACCTCGCAAACGCTCGGCGGCCTGTTCTCCGGCACGATGAGCCGCACGGATGCCTACACCTTCATGCTGATGGGGCGCAATCTCGAGTGCGCCGACATGACGAGCCGCATCGTGGACGTGCGTGCGGCGCAGGTGCTGCCTGCTTCGCAGGAACTGCAGCCATTCCGCACCATCCAGTGGACCAATGTGCTGCGTTCTCTGTCCGGCCTGCACATGTTCCGCATCACCCGCCGGGTGCGCATCGTGCGTGCGGAGGCCATGGACTTCGCGCTGCGTGACAGGCGGTTTCCGCGGTCCTGCCTTTTCAATCTGGAACAGCTTGCGACCTGCCTGCAGTCCCTGCCGCACAGTGACGAAGCCATCGCCACGCTGCGCGGCGCTTGTGATTATCTGACGCAGGCTGACCTGGCGGCGCTCGATCCGGCCGTGCTGCACGAGCTGATCGATCAGCTGCAGGTGTACATCAACGACGTCCACGCCTGCATCGCCAGCGCCTACTTTCCAGCGCTCCAGAGTTCGTAGACCTTTGCTGCGACCTCGCGCGGGGTCAGGTGGCGAACGTCGATGCTGCGGTCGGCGTCCTTCAGTGGACCGTACAGCTGCGGGTCCGAATGTCCGTTGAAGAACCCCACCGTGGGAACATCCGTGCTGCCCGCCAGGTGCATCGGGCCGCCGTCGGCGCAGACGAACAGCTGCGTGCTGGCGATGGCAGCGGTCAGAATGCGCTGCGACGGCAGGTTGAGCGCCGCAAAGGCGGGGTTCACCGGGGGCGTCCTCGCCGTGGGCAGGAACTCCACCGGCCGCGCGTCGGGGGCCAGTTCCAGGAACGCTGTCCAGAAGTCCAGCCACCACTGCTTGCCCAGGTGCTTCAGTCCCGTCGCGTGGGCAAAATAGCCAACCAGCCGGCCGCTTGCGCCTGCCCGTGCGAGCGCGTCCCGCCCGGTCGCCAGTTCGGCGGCTGAAAGGGGCAGCCACAGGCGGGCAGATGCAGGCTCGATGGGCAGGTTGAGTCCCTGAGCCAGCAGGTACACCGGTTCGGCGCCCATGTGCAGGACCTGTACAGGGGGCGGGACCGCGTGTGTCAGCGGCGCCCACTGTGTCGGAGTGGCAAATCCCAGGCGGTGCCGCGCGCGGCTCAGCGCCAGCACGATGCGTCCGCTGGTGGAGAACTGTGTGGGTTCGATGGCGAGGTCGTACTGTCGCCGGCGCAGCACACCCAGCGCACCGAGATAGCGGCCGGCCATGCCAGCGCCGCCCTTGTGGGGGAATACGATGACGCGGTCGAGACCCGGGGTCCCGGCCAGGAGCGTGGCGGCGTTGGGATATGAGACGGCCAGGTCGATCGAGGCATGAGGCAGCACCGCATGCAGT
>DAIDKA010000149.1 GCA_027451085.1 Gammaproteobacteria bacterium | reverse complement strand
CCGACCTCGGCCAGGCGCTGCGCTTCACCAGCCGCATGCTGGCGCGCCGTGCCGTGGTGTTCCTGGTGTCCGACTTCCAGGGGGCGGGGCTCGATGCCCGGCAGCAGTCCCCGACGCGCAGCGCGCTGCGGCAGGTGGCGCGCCGCCACGACCTGGTGGCCGTGTGCATGCGCGATCCGCGTGAGCAGGTCCTGCCGGATGCGGGCCGGGTGGTGCTGCAGGACGCGGAGACCGGGGAAGTGGTGGAGGTGAACACGGGCAGCCGCCGGGTGCGCGAGCGTTTCGCGGCCGCCGCCCGCGAGCGCCAGGAGGACCTGCGCCGTCTTTTCAACAGCGAGGCCGTCGACAGTCTGATGCTCTCGACGGCCGAGTCGTGGCTGAAACCGCTGCTCGGTTTTTTTGAAGGTCGGGAGCGCCGGCACCCGTGAGCGATGCCGCCGACATCCGCGACATCCGGCTGCCCGCGCCACAGCCGTGGCTGGACTTCATCAGCCGGTACTGGCCGTTGCTGGCGGGCGTCGCATTGCTGCTGGTGGTGCTGGCCCTGGTGTGGATGTTCCTGCGGCGCCGCGCCAGGCGGCGGGCGGCGCCGTCACTGCTTGACGCCACGCTTGCGGAGCTGGAAGCGGCCCGGCCACGACTGCTGGCCGGCGATGTCGAGGGGTTCAGCGTGCAGGTCTCCGATGTCATCCGCCACTACGTCGAGCGGCGCTTCCAGGTTCACGCCCTGTCGCAGACCACCCTGGAGTTCCTGCGCGCCTGCCTGGCGCAGCCCGGATCAGCGCTGACCGATCACCGGCAGGAACTCGAGCACTTCCTCAAGCTGTGTGACTTGGCGAAATTTGCCCGCTGGTCACCCAGCGGACCGGAGATGGAGGCGCTGCTGGGCAGCGCGCGCGCCTTCGTCCAGGGCACGGCGCGCCCGCCGGCGGATGCCGGGTCCGGCGCAAAGGCGGCGCAGCCGTGACCTTCCGGTTGGCCGATCCCGCATGGCTGTGGCTGCTCGGGCTGCTGCCGCTGCTTGCGCTATGGCATGGCCGGAAGGGCGGGACCGCCGCGATCCGCTATCCCGCCATCGCCGTGCTGCGAGGCCTGTCGCACTCCACGCGCAGCCGCGTCGGCGGCTGGCTTCCCGGGTTGAAGCTGCTGGCGCTTGCGCTGCTGATCGTGGCGCTGGCACGTCCGCAACAGGGCGGAACGGATTCGCACATCCATCCCAGCGGCATCGACATCATGCTGGCGCTGGATGTCTCGGGCTCGATGCAGTCGCTGGACTTCCGCCTCGATGGCGCACCCGCCAACCGGCTCGATGTCGTGCGCTCGGTGGTGCGCAAGTTCATCGAGGCGCGCCCGGATGACCGCATGGGCCTGCTGATCTTCGCCGCTGAGCCCTATCTCGTGAGCCCGCTGACATTGGACCATGCCTGGCTGCTCGACAGCCTGGAGCGGGTGCAGATCGGCAACATGGAGGATGGGACCGCGATCGGCTCGGCGCTGGCGGCCGGACTCAACCGCCTGCGCGGTCAGGCGGCGAAGTCCAAGATCCTGATACTGATGACGGACGGTCAGAACAACGCCGGTGCCATCACCCCCTTGAGCGCGGCTGAGGCGGCCCGCGCCCTGGGGATCAAGGTCTACACCATCGGCATCGGCGTGCGGGGCGAGGCACCCGTGCCGGTCCAGGATGCCTTCGGCAACCAGCGCATCGTCATGGAGCATGTCGATGTCGATGAGGACACCCTCAAGCGTATCGCCACCGCCACCGGAGCGCGCTTTTACCGCGCCACTGACACCGATTCGCTGCAGCGCATCTATGCCGAAATCGACAAGCTGGAGAAGACCGCCTTCACGGTGCATACCTCCGAGCACTGGGATGAGTGGTACCCGCCGCTGGCACAGGGGGGGCTTGCGCTGCTCGGCATCGCGGTGCTGCTGGAACTGACCTGGCTGCGACGGTTGCCGGCATGACGCAGGCCTGGCAGCAGTTGCTGGGGTTCACGCGCTTCGCGCAGCCTTTCTGGCTGGTGGTCGGATTCGCCGTCGCGTTGCTGCTGCCGGTGCTGTACTTGCTGCATGACCGCCGGCAGCAGCGCCTGCTTGCCGCCTTTGCGCTGGAGCGGCAGAGCGATGCCTGGGGGCTGGGCGTGTCGCATGTCCTGCTGTGGCTGCGGCGCTGGTGTGTGACCGCCGCTGCGCTGTGTGGATTCGCGGCCCTGGCGCAACCCCTCGGCGCGCCGCAGTTGCGCAACGTCGAGGACCGGGGCATCGACATCCTGTTCGCCATTGATACTTCGCGCAGCATGCTCACGCCGGACGTCAGGCCCGACCGGCTGACGCGTGCCAGGCTGGCGGTGGAGGACCTGCTGGACCAGCTCGGAGGCGATGCGGTGGGGCTGGTGGCTTTCGCGGGCGAGGCCTTCCTGATGGCGCCGCTGACCACCGACCATGAGGCTTTCCGCGAGACACTGGAATCCCTGGATACGCACACCGTCCCCCTGGGAGGGACGGACATCGCGGCGGCCATCCGCCTGGGCCAGAGCACCTTCCAGTCGCGGCGCGACGCCGATCCGGTGATGGTGCTCATCACGGACGGCGAGGATCTGGGCGGTGAGGCGCTGGTGGCCGCACAGGCTGCGGGCAAGGCCGGCATCCGCATTTATACCGTGGGGGTGGGCACGACGGCGGGGGATCTGATTCCGGTGCCGGATGGCACTGGCGGGGAGCACTTCGTGCGTGACGCGGATGGCCAGCTGGTGAAGTCGCGCCTGGACGAGACGACCTTGCGGCAGATTGCTGCGGCCACGGGTGGCACCTACCAGCCGCTGGGGGCACAGGGCCAGGGCGTGACCGGGCTGTACGAGCATACCTTGAGCCGCCTGGCCCGGCATGCAACCACGGGCCGGCAGGTGCAGGTGTATACGCAGCTGTTCCAGTGGCCCTTGGGGCTGGCGGTGCTGCTGTTGCTGGCAGAGTGGCTGGTGCGGCCGGTGCGCCGGCATCGGGTGCCGGCGGCGTCGGTCGCCCTGGTGCTTGCCAGCCTGGTACTGTTATTTGTGCCTGCCCCCAGGGCGAACGCGGCGGCAGCGAACGCACAGTATCGCAGCGGTGCACAGGCCTACCGCGCGAAGGATTACGAGGCCGCCGTGAAAGCCTACCGTGGCGCGCTCGATACCACGGACGTCGGGCTGCAGCAGAATGCCTACTATGACCTGGGTAACGCGCTTTACCGCCAGGGCAGCAAGCCCGGCCGCGATCCGCAGCAGGCCATCCAGGACTTCAAGCAGGCGTTGTCGGCCTATGACGCGGCCCTGCAGTTGCGCTCCACGGATGCCGATGCCCGCTACAACCGGGGCGTGGTGCAGAAGAAGCTGGATGAACTGCAGCGCCGGCAGCAGAGCCGGAACAACCCGCAGCACAACCAAGAGCAGAAAAATCAGCGCCGGCAGTCGCAGGATCAACAGCAGAACCAGCAGGGCGGGCAGCAGCAGGCAGGACCGCCTGGCAGTGACCAGAACCAGAGCCAGGACCAGAAGCACAGTTCCCAGGGTCAGAACCCGAGCCAGAACTCCGGTCCGGGGCAGGACCCGAAGAAGCAGGATCAGGGCACGAACGGGCCACAGCGCCCGCAGCCGGGGCAGCCGCAGCCACCACAGTCACCACCCCAGCAGCCCGACCAGGGGCAGCAGAACCAGCCTGCGGCTGCAGGCGTCGCGCAGGCCCAGGCAGGTCAGCCGCACAATCCTGGCGGGATGACGCGCGAGGAAGCCGAACGCCTGCTGGACTCGGTGCGTGGCCAGGAGCATCACATGGTGACCGGGGCGGACTCAGGCAAGCCTGATCCCCGGCAGGCAAAGCTTTTGAGGGACTGGTAGATGAAGCGGGTGCGGCGGCATGGCGGTTTTTGCCTGGCGTGGATGCTGTGGCTGCTGCTGGGCGCGGCGGTACCGGCACTGGCTGCGCCCAGGGTGCAGGCGAGTCTCGACCGTACGGTGATCGCACCCGGCGATGCCGCCACGCTGACCATCACCATTGCCAACGAAGACGCGGCTCCGATATTGCCGCAGGTGCCCGGCTTGAGCATCACGCTGGTGGGGCAGCGCGTGTCCAGCCAGTACTACGGTGGCGGCAACAGCGTGACCACCTTCGCCCGCACCTATCAGGTCAGCGCGCAGCACGAGGGCAATTTCACCATTGCCCCGATCAGCGTCGACGGCGTGCGGCTTCAGCCGCTGCATCTGCAGGTCTCGGCCAGCGCCGTTGCGGCCTCGCAGACGCAGCCGGCGGGATCGGGCACTGTAGCCGCCGACGTGCAGCGCGCGCTGCCTTTCATGCGCGTGGTGCTGCCGCGCACCCGCCTGTACGTGGGTGAGGAGGTGCCGATCCAGATCAAGGCCTACTTCCGCGAGGGCACCGAGGCGCACATGGAAGGTCCACTGGCCGTGATCGGCGACGCCTTCACCGCCAGCGGGCTCGACGGCAATCCCGTGCGCAGCGAGGAAGCCATCAACGGCGAGCCCTGGGTGGTGCTGACCTGGTCCAGCGTGCTTGGCGCCATCAAGGGCGGCGACTATCCGCTCAACATCGAACTGCCCCTGCTCGTGCGCCTGCGCATCGGCGGGGATGCGAACATGCAGCTGCGGCTGCAGGCACTGTTCGGCATGGCACACACCAACGGCTTCATCGGCGATGACCTGGATGCGATTTTCGGGCAGCAGGTGGAGCGGCATCTGGTGTTGAAGCCGCCCGTGCTGCAGGTCCAGGTGCTGCCGTTGCCGGAAGGCGGCAGGCCGGCCGGATTCAGCGGCGCGGTGGGTCACTTCGATGTGAACGCCGCGCTGACGCCTGATACCGGGGCCGTCGGTGAACCGCTGACACTCAGGATCACCGTCGCGGGCAGCGGCAATCTTGCGCGGATCAATACGCCGGGGCTGGCAGACTCCCCGCAATGGCGCACTTATCACCCCGAGGAGCGCCTGGTGCCCGCCAAGGCACCGGGACTTACGGGCAGCAAAACGTTCAGCCAGCCCATCGTGCCGCGCACCGCGGGCCGCCTGACCGTGCCGGGCGTCACGCTCTCCTGGTTCGACCCGGATACGGAACGCTACGAGACGCGCGCAACGCCTGCTTTCACGGTTGCGGTAAGTCCCGCGCGTGGAGCGGATGCCAGGGGCGCCGCCGCGGCGGTGGCGGCGCCTGCAGGCGTCGTGCAGCCTGCGGCCGTTGTGCTGCGGCCGGCAGCAGCAGGCCACGCACGCAGCCTGCGGCCACTGATCCGCAAGCCCTGGTTCCTGTGCCTGTTGACGGCGCCGGCGGCCGGGCTGGCGCTGTTGCTGCTGTGGCGGGGCGTCGGCGGACGCATCGGCCAGGCGCGGTCGCGTGTTCATGGCGCGACGGCGCGACGCTGGCTGGCGCAGCTGGACGCAGCCGTCACCCGGGATGATGCGGCGGAGTTTTTTGATGTGGCGCGGCGCGCGTTGCGGGAACAGCCCC
>DAIDKA010000148.1 GCA_027451085.1 Gammaproteobacteria bacterium | reverse complement strand
GTGGGTTGCAGTCCACGCTGGTTGGGGATCTGGAAACCGTCGTCCGACACGCCCAGTATCAGGGACAGCCGGTCATTCTCGTCCAGGATGTCCTCGAGGTAGCCGAAGCCATGTGCCTGGGTGGAATGATCGTGCAGGGGGTCGGAGCTGCCGTCCGGGGACTCGATCCCAAGGTCGTTGTGCAGCACGTCTCCCATGAAGTAGTAGCTGAAATTGCCGGCATTGCCGCCGTACTCGGCGGAGGGTTCGATGGTGCCGTGGCTGCCGCCGTAGAGGGATACGTAGCCGCCCGGGTCCAGCAGGCCGCTGGTGGTGGTGAGATCGACGATGCCGGCGGTGCGCAGGCCGTACTCGGCGGGCAGGGCGCCGGTGATCAGGTTGAGGGAGGAGATCAGCCGCGGGCTCAGGGTCTGGCTGAACACGCTGATACCCTCGGGCAGGATCACGCCGTTGAGGCGGTACTGCAGGTCGTTGTGGTCGCCGCGGACGTGGATCTGCCCGAAGGAGTCCTGCACCACGTCCGGGGCCTGCAGCAGCACCTGGTTCAGCTGCACGTTGTCGCCGCCGGGAGTGGCGCTGATGGCGGCGGCGTCGATGGTGTAGGTGGACGCTCCGGTCTGGGTCTCGATCTGGGAGCGCTGCGCATTGAGGTGCCGGGCGGTGATCACCACGCTTTGCAGCTGGTCCGCATCCGTCGCGGAATTCGCGGATGGGTGGTCGGACGGGGAATTGCTGGCAGCGGGGCTGCCTGTGCCGGGGGTGTCAGCCTGGCTCAATACGGGACAGGTGGCTGCGACGCCGAGCATCGCAACCCAGAAGCTGAATCTGGACATGATTATCTGGTTCCACGAAATAAAGCGCGCAGCAGGCCCCGCGAGCGGGGCACGTCCGGGGGGCGGGCTTTCAGGTGGAGGGAGGGCCGCGGCTGCGAGGGACGGGTTGGGCGGCGGAGATGATGGAAAAGCGGGGTTCATCACCCGGTAGATAGCCCGGCGTCAGGAAGGTCGCTGACGGCAGGGTGGGAGATGCGGAAAAGGAAACCTGGCCGAAGGCCTGGCAGGTGGGGCAGGGACTGCCGCTGTCGGCATCGCTTGACTGCTGTGCGAGCACCTGTGTCCGGGCCGTGTACGCAGCGTGGCTGAGCTGGTGCAGCCAGGCGCCCTGCTGCGCCAGCAGCAGCATCATCATCAGCGGCAGCAGCAGCAGCTTCAGCCGGATTGTGCGCGTGGCCCCGTGCATGGTGTTCAGGGTACCAGAAGGGGCCGGAAGATGCTTTTTCCATGGCCGGAACCGGCCCATGGTTGTGTCGGCCTGGGAGGGGCAGCCGGCAGAAAACGTGGTTTCTGCCGGCTGCTGGCCGGGCTTAGTTGGAGGCCGGTGGCAGACTGAAGTGATACACGCCCTGCAACGCGAACTCGAGGTTGTTGTTGGCGAAGGTCGGCGCGGTGTAGCCGCCCAGAGTGTCGGGGCTGCCCGTGAGGGAGCGCAGGAAGATGTCTGCGCCCTGCTGGGCGGCGTCATAGCGCACTTCGCCGCGGATTTCGAAGTTCTTTGCCGGAGAGTAGGCCGCGGTGAGGGTGCCTTCGCTCACATGCCCGTAGCCGAGGTAGTCCAGGTACTCGCCGCGGATCGACACGCGCCAGCGGTCGTTGAAGCTGTAGTTGACGTAGCCGGCATAGCCGTTGGTATGGGTGGTGCCATCGATGCCGGAGAAGCCGTTGCCCGAGGTCTGCTTGAAGTCCGTGTTCAGCACCAGGGTCAGGGCCGACGTGACGTTGTAGGTGCCCACGAAGTCGATCAGCGACAGCTCCTGGCCGTCGTACAGTTCGTCGTCCTTGCCGTAGTAGCCGGTGAGCGACAGCGACACGATCTTGTTCGGAGTCCAGGTGGCGTTGAACTCACCGGTCTTCGAGCCGTTGGTGAGATTGCTGGTGTAGTTCCAGCCGTTGTTGATGCCCGCGGTGACCGTAAGAGTGTCATTCACGGCC
>DAIDKA010000147.1 GCA_027451085.1 Gammaproteobacteria bacterium | reverse complement strand
AAGCTGCTGACCACCGTGTCCATGCCGGGCTGCACGTCCGCCTTTCCGTCCGGCAACCGGGATTTCGGCATGGTCTGCGGTGATGGCACCGTCGGCAACGTGCGCGTGCCGCAGTCCGGTGACGCCAAGGCTGTTTTCAGCAAGCCGTTTTTCGATGCGGAGCATGACCCCTTGTTTGCGGAAGTCGGCAATGACCGCAGCACCGGTGAGGCGTGGTTCATCACCTTCAGCGGCAGGGTCTGGCCGGTGAAGTTCGGCGCCGATGGTTCCGCGCCCCGGATCGGCGCGCCCTGGTCGCTGAACGAGGCGGCGGGCCAGAAGCCGGCCGGCACCGGAGCGCAGGAGCTCGCCTGGCGTCCGGGCGCCTATGGCAAGGTCATGGTTTACCACCACGCCAGCCACCAGCTGTTCGTGCTGATGCACCAGGGGCACTACTACACGCACAAGGACCCGGGGACGCAGGTCTGGGTGCTGGACGTGCGCACCCACAGGCTCGTGAAGCGCATCCCGCTGCTGCATCCTTCCGCCACCGTGCTGGTCTCGCAGGATGAGCATCCGCAGCTCTATACATTGAGCACCGATCCGCACGAATTCATGGTCTACGACGTCGCGACCGGCAAGCTGTTGCGCGAGCGCAAGGAAGCGGGGTCACTCATGTTCACGACCGGCTACTGAACGGGCGGGCAGGCGCGGTTTCCGCGGCGAACCCCATGCTCCTCGATCCCTCCATTCCCATGGCCTGCCGGGTGCTCGGCACGCTGGTGTTCGCCGGCGCGGCCTCAGGCAAGCTGCGCCATTACACTGAGTTCACCGGGGTGGTCGCCAACTACCGGCTGCTGCCGCAGGCTGCAAGCCCGCTTGCAGCGCCGGTGGTGATCGCCCTGGAGGCCGTCGTGGCGCTGTCCCTGGTCTCGGGTGCATGGCTTGAAGCCGGCGCGCTGCTCGGCTGTGTTGTGCTGGCGGTGTTCGCGCTGGCCATGGGCATCAACATCGTCCGTGGCCGGCTGCAGATCGACTGCGGCTGTTTCCGGTCGGCCATGCGTCAGCACCTGCGTCCGGCGCTGCTGGTGCGCAACGCGTTGCTGATCGCGGCGCTGGCGGTGGTGGCGCTCTCGGGCCGGCCGTCTGTATTCGAGCGCGTGACACTGCTGCAGGTCCTGGACGGGGCAGGCGCCGGGCTGGCGCTGTTCCTGCTGTACCTGGCGGGTGATGAACTGCTCGCGCTGTGGGACGCCACCGAGGCTTTTCGCAGGAGGTTTACATGATGCTGATCGTGTCCCAGGCGCTGCTGTGGATCGTGATCGCGGTGCTGGCGGTCGTGGTGCTCGCGCTGGCACGCCAGATCGGCGTGCTGCATGAGCGCATCGCCCCCGTGGGTGCACTTACCCTGAAGAACGGTCCGCAACCTGGCGAGGCCGCACCGCGGCTGACGGCCCGCACCCTTGCCGGCAGCAGCCTCGATGTGGGTGGCGCGCAGCCGGCCGGCCACCTGCAGCTGCTGCTGTTCGTCGCGGCCACCTGTCCGGTGTGCAAGGTGCTGCTACCCACCGCCCGGGCGTTCGCGGACGACGAGGGCCTCGACCTGGTGCTGGTGGGCGATGGCGCTGCGGCGGAGCTTCAGGGGCTGGCGGGTCGCTTCGAGATCGATCCCGCGCGCTTCATCAATGCTCCTGAAGTGGGCCTTGCCTACCAGGTGGGCAAGCTGCCGTATGCCGTGCTGATCAGCGAGATCGGCGTCATCGTGGCCCAGGGCCTGGTGAACAGCCGCGAGCATCTGGAAAGCCTCGTGGTTTCACACCAGACCGGCGTGAAGTCCGTGCAGGAGTACCTGCGCAACCGCGGCGCCTCCCCGGCCAATCCACACTGAACCTGTGCAAAGAGCGCATCATGAATTCAAATCGCACTGCCGACACCGCCGCCACGCTTGCCGAACGACTGTCCCGTCGCCTCGCCCGCCGCACCTCCCGTCGCAGCCTGCTCACGCGTCTGGGCGCGGCGCTGGTCGCAGCGCCGGTGCTGCCGCTGCTGCCGGTGACGCGCGCCGAAGCGGAGGATCATCCGGCGGGCGGCAAGTCCCGGCAGCTGACGGACTTCGAGAAGAACTCCCAGTCCAAGGACCCCACCAAGTGCAACTACTGGCGCCACTGCGCCATCGACGGCGTCATCTGCGGTGCCTGCGGCGGCGGCATCCATACCTGCCCCCCGGGTGCGCAGCCGGCCCTGACCTCCTGGATCGGCACCTGCCTCAACCCTGACGATGACCGCTACTACCTGGTGGCCTACCGCGATTGCTGCGGCAAGGACCTGTGCGGTGCTGCGCAGGACGGTCTGTGCTTCTCGAACGACCGGGAGCTTCCGGTGTACCGCCCGCAGTCCAACAACGATACCATCTGGTGCTTCGGCTCCAGCACCATGGTGTATCACTGCACCACCTCGGCTTTGATCGGCGTGGCCACGGAAAAATGACACCGCGTGCGAAGGCTGTTGCGGCCGCGCGGCGCGCGGCGCTGGTCTTGACTGTGGTGGCGGGTGTGATGGCGGCCCGCGCCCGGGCTGATGATCCCGCTGCATTCAATCCGTTGCAGGGCAGCGCCCAAGGCACGCCGGTGCCGACACTGACCGCCGGTGAGACGCATTACATGCAAAGCTGCGGCGGCTGCCACGGCATTCTGGGTAGCTCGGCCCGCGGCAATGTGCCGGAGCTGCGTGGCAACGTGGGTCGGCTGATGTGCACGCAGGCCGGGCGTGAATACATCGTACGCCTGCCCAACGTCGCTTTTGCAGGCGTCGATGACAGCGTGCTGGCGGAGGTTCTGAACTACGTGATCTTCAGCTTCGGTGATGCCAGTCTGCCGCAGGACGTCAAACCCTACACGGCCGAGGAAGTCGGTAAGCTCAGGCGCGAGCCCAACAAGAACACCAACCTGTGGAATCTGCGCCAGGCCATCATGGCACAGACCGATCCGGACTGCGGCCGGCCGAAACCTGAGGCTGCGCGCCCGGCGCAGTAGCCCCGGAGACCTCGCGACGCGGGCGGACGCGCCGCTGTGCCGGCAGCCTTTTGCCGTGCTGCGGCATCACGCTGCCAGCGGCAAAACCGCGTGTGATGCAGTTCCGCAGTGTCCGCGGCACGGGGTTGCGCGAGGCCCGCAAGGCCCGATTCACTGCGCGGCGCTCACTGGAATTTACCGGACTTTACCCGGCAGACAGGGGACGGCAGGGCTGCAGTGGCTGACTATTTGCAGATCGGGAAAAGCCGGCAAAAGCCGGCGCATCCTTAGAACCTGCAGGAGCAGCACATGAGCGTCAGTTCCATCAGCAACTCCAATCCCATCTACGACCAGTGGGCGTCCTATGCGACGCAGAACCAGGGCGATTCCACCAACGGCACGAGCGCTACGGGCGGCTCACAGTCTGCGGGCGGTGGCGGAATTCTGCAGGCTCTCGTGCAGGCGCTGCAGGCAGCGGGAATCGACGGTACGACTGCAACTGCCAGCAGCACTGGCACGGATGCCACGAGCAGTACGTCAGGCACGAGCCCGATCGACAGCAGTTCGAGCGGTTCGAGCACTTCCAGCAGCACGGACCCCACGGCCACCGCGCTGCAGACCTTCCTGCAGAACCTGTTCGCGGCCCTGCAGGCGCAGCGGGGTGCGGGCACGACCACGGGCACTGCTTCGGATACCGCCGACAACGGTTCGGGCGGCACGGTTGCCGCCACGTCCAGCGCCAATACGGCTGCCGGCACTGCGTCGAGCATCGACGGCGCCTCGGGCACCTCCAGTACTTCCGGCACCAGTTCAATGCCGCCGCCTCCTCCGCCGCAGTGGGGCAATGGCAACGGTTCCGATCAGCTCTCGAGTGCGCTTGCCAGTCTAATCCAGAGCTTCTCCGGTTCCGACAGCACCACCAGCGCCACGCCCGCCAGCAGCACCAGTACGGATGCCACCGCCACGTCGTCCGCATCCAGCGCCAGCAGCACCTCGTCCACCAGTTCCGCGGACAGCACGCTGCAAAGCAGCTACGACGCCCTGGCCGAGGCACTGGGAGGCACCGGCGGTTCGGCTTCCCTCAACGCGTTCCTACAGTCCTTCCAGAACAACCTGCAGCAGGGGCAGATGGTGGGTAACATGGTGAACCTGCAGGCATGATGCCAAGCCCCGCAACGATGCCGTACGGCCGCAGGGCCGTACGGCTGCACCAGCAACGCATGACACAGATTCTGCTTATCGATGATGACCAGGACCTCTCCGTGCTCCTGGGCGAGTACCTGACGCGGGATGGTTTCCACGTCACCACTGCCGCTGACGGCGGGAGTGGTGTCACCGAGGCCCTGAGCGGGCATCACGCCCTGGTGATCCTGGATGTCATGCTTCCGCGGCTGAACGGCCTGGAGGTCCTGCGGCGGATCCGCCAGGAAAGCAACCTGCCGGTGCTGATGCTGACGGCGCGGGGCGATGACGCCGATTGTGTGGCGGGCCTGGAGCTGGGCGCCGATGACTACGTGACCAAGCCCTGTCCGCCGCGGACTCTGGTGGCGCGGGTGCGCGCCGTCCTGCGTCGCGTGCAGCCGCCGGTTGTGGAGCGCACGCCGGAGAGACTGTCATGCGGCGAACTCGAACTGTGGCCGGAACAGCGTCGTGTGCAGTGGGAGGGGGAACCGCTGCGGCTCACCAGCACGGAGTTCAGCCTGCTGGAGCTGCTGATGCGCCAGGCCGGGCGCGCGGTGACCAAGGCGGAACTGTCTGACCACGCACTGGGAAGGCCGCTGGCGCGGCATGACCGCAGCATCGACGTGCACGTGAGCGCGCTGCGCCGCAAGCTCGGGACGCTGCCGGACGGGCGTTCGCGCATCCAGACCGTGCAGCGCATCGGTTATCTGCTGGTGCGGGAGTGACATTGGGTCGCTTGTTCTGGAAATTCTTTGCCTTCGTGTGGCTGGCGCAGCTGGCGGCGATGCTGGTGATGGGCGCCCTGTTCTGGATCGACAGCCAGCACCGTGAGGCGCAGTTCGCGGCGGTGTGGGCCGTAGCCCAACACGGCACGCAGGCAAGCGGCCCGCAGCCACCGGAAGCTCCCCCCGGGGGGGTTGCAATGGCTGATGGCCCGGTCATGTGGCAGCAGGGTCCGCCGCCAGGCTTGCCACCGCAATTTCAAGTCCGGATGCCGGTGGGGGGGCCGCTGCCGTATGTTGGGCCGCGGAACCTGTTCGGTCTGTTCGGCGTCGGCCGCGCGGAGCCGTGGCAGCTGCTGTGGATACGGACCCTGCCATCCCCCATCGCTTTGCTGATCACGCTTGCCGGCAGCGCAGCGGCTGCACTGCTGCTGGCGCGGTATGTCTCCAAGCCCATCCGCGGCTTGCGGCAGGCATTCGATGCTGCAGCCGCGGGGGATCTCGAACGCCGGGTCGGCACGCAGCTGGACGGCCGCAATGACGAACTGGCGGATCTCGGTCGCGATTTCGATCGCATGGCCGGACGCCTGCAGGCGTCCATGCAGGGACAGCGGCGGCTGCTGCATGACGTCTCGCACGAACTGCGCTCGCCGCTGGCGCGGGTGCAGGCGGCGGTCGGGTTGCTGCGCGAGGACTCCTCCATGCTGGCGTCGATGACCGACCGCATCGAGCAGGAGACTGTACGCATGGACCAGCTGGTGGGTGCGCTGCTCACGCTGTCGCGCCTGGAGAGCGGCGAACTCGCGCTGGCGTTCGAAGACGTGGACCTGCGTGAGCTGGTGGCGGAAATCGTCGAGGACGTGCAGTTTGAGGCGCGCGTGAGTGGCTGCGCAGTGACCCAGGTCAACGAGATCTCCGCCATTGTGCGGGGCGTGCCGCAGTTGCTGCACAGCGCCATTGAGAACGTGGTGCGCAACGCGCTCAAGCATGCCGGCGGTGGGCCCATCCGTATCGAGACGGCAAAGGATGATCCGGGCATGCAGTTTCGTGTGCGCGTGCTGGACCAGGGACCGGGGTTGCCGCCCCATGAGATCGAACGCCTGTTCACGCCGTTTTTCCGCGGCCGCGGGGCGGCGGACACCACCGGCTACGGGCTGGGACTTGCCATCGCCCGGCGCAGCGTGGAGGCGCACGGTGGCAGTGTCCGCGCAACAAACCGCCCCGAGGGAGGCCTGTGCGTGGACATCAGCCTGCCCTGCCAGGCCGTCGAAACCGCCAGTGCGATGACGTAGCCCGGCTCGGGCGGGTCAGACCGGGTTGGCTGGCAGCACGACAAAGGTAAAACCCTTCAAATGCCCGGGATATCGCGCTTCAATGTGGCCTTTCTGTGAGCGATTTCCTGCACGTAGATCGGCGTACGGTAGACGCGCTCGTTCACCAGTCCGGCCGGCAGGGGCTGCGCCGGCACCATGGAATCCAGTAATGCATTGCAGCGTGCTGCCACGCCAATGCGGTATTCCGGTTCCGCGACCACGAACAGGTCGTTGTGCAGGATGCCGTCGAGCACCAGGTGCCCGCACACCAGGGGGTCCATGGGCCGCGTGGCATACGGCGTGCGCGGCTCGGCGGGAGTTGCTGCGGGGCGCGGACGCGGGGCACTTGCTGCGGTCCGCGGGTGCGCGCCGGGCGCCAGCGCTGGCGGACCGTCGTCCCGCAGCGCCGCGGGGCGGTAGCTTTCGCTCTGGCGGATGTTGGTGGCGGTGAGGCCGGGAATGAAGCAGGTGGTGCCGATGTTGGTGTTGCGCAGTTCCTGCCGCAATTCCTCCATCAGGCCCACTGCGGCGATTTTCGACACCGTGTAGATGCCCGCGCCACTGCCCGGCAGGATGCCGCTGGTGGAGGTCGTGGTCACGATCTGGCAGCCCTGCTTGCCGGCCAGCATGCGCGGGACATAGGTGTGGACGCCGTAGATCGGCCCCCACAGGTTCACGCCCAGACCCCATTCCCAGTCCTTCAGCGTCCCGGTGCTCGCCGGTGCCTGCATGCCCGCGCCGGCGTTGTTCACCAGCACGTTGAGCGGGCCGAACTTCTTCTCGATCTCGTCGGCGACACGTCCCCAGCTGTCACGGTCCATGACGTCTTGCTGGATGGCGTGGATGCGTGGATCGTCTGGCGCGAAGTGCTTGAGCGCCTCACCGATATGCAGCTGGTCCAGGTAGCCGATGACCACCTTCATGCCGGCCTCGTGCAGCACCCGGGCCACCCCCAAGCCGATGCCGCTGGAGCCACCGGTCACATACGCAACCTTGTCCTTGACGTCCGTGATGGTGGGCGCCTGGGAGGGGCCGAAGTCCGGCACCGGCAGGCCCGCCGCGGCGGCCTGCTGCGTGCCCGCCGCACCCACCAGGCCGGCCGCTCCCGCCGCCATGCCACCCAGTACCTGTCGCCGGTTCAATGTCTGCTCGTCCATGTCCCGTCCTCACTGTTGGTCGTGACGCCACGCTGCGCGACCATCATAGGTGAGGGGCTCCCGGGTGCAAATGGCTGCTGACGGCTCGGGCGGTCACACCAGCGTTACGCCGTGGTCACCGACTGCACGCCGGCCCTGGTCAGAGACTGCCCTGCAGTGACAGGTACCAGCCGTCCTGGTGCGGCTTGTCGGCGATGTTGCCCAGGTCTACATAGGCCAGTGTCAGCGACAGATACTTGACCGGCACAAAGGCCAGGAATACGTCCTTGAAATCGTTTTCGCGGAACGCCGACAGGTTGTTGGGCTTCTGTCGGTATTCTCCACCGAGAATCACGTAGTCATTCAGGAAAACCCCCAGCGAGCCCTCCGCCAGCAGGTGATAGTTGCCAAGGTCTCCACCGAAGCCGAGCAGCCCCAGCTGATTGGCATTGCTTTCGCGCAGCGTGACGTCGGCCAGCCAGCTGTGGCCGAGCGGACCATCCAGCCAGATCTTGGTGGCCGCCAGGTAGAAATCCGCGCCGTCCCGGTGGCGCGCACCGAGCAGCTCGGGCACAAAATCATAGCTGCTGTTGTGCTTCCACATGACGCCAGCGGACACCTGCGGCAGCCAGGGCTGGTCCTGGTCGAGCACCGCATCGCCAAACAGCCGCAGTTTGGCGCCTACGATGCTCTGGTCGATATGCTGATTCTGGATCACGCTGTCGAGGTTGAAGGTCTGCCGCGCCAGTGACAGCTCCAGCCGGTTGTCGATGCCGACTGCCACTCCGCAGGTGTCGAGGATGAAGTCGGAGGGCCGCACCCGGGTGCAGAAAGCGCTGCCGCCCACCTCATCTTCGGTGCCCAGGCCGGCGATCAGTGCCCAGGGCGTCAGCCCGCCACCGGCCGCACCTTCAATCTGCATCACGCCTCCCGTGGCAGCCAGGCGATCACCGCCGTAGGCCGTCGTGACCGCAACCAGCGCCAGGATTGCCGCCATGGCCTGGACGGCGCAAACGGTCCAGGCTACGTGGCTGGCGGTGGATGGAAGACGACTGGCCGGGGCCGCGAAAGACATTTTGAGTCCTTGTCGGGCGAGTGGTGCAGGCACGCGTCGCCATCGCCCATGCTGAAACTGCCACGTATGCTGAACGTACGCCTGCTGCAATACCGTGCGCCGTTGCCCGTTGTGGAATCCCGCTGGTGGCAGCGCGTGCAGACCTGGCTATTGTCAAATTCACTCGCCCAATGAAACCGCGCTGCGCTACGCCAGCTGTGAAGCAGTTAACCGCGCAGTTCCCCAGTAGTACCTAGTCTGAACGTCGCAGTTCTCACGAGTGTTGCTTTCATGCGTGTTCCGTTTGCAAGCCGGGCACTGGTCCATGGCGTCGCGCTGGCGCTGGGTGCAGCGTTTTGCACCACGGTTCATGCCGCCAGCCTGTACCAGCGCATGGGCGGAAAGCCGGTCGTCACCGCGGTGGTCGTGGACCTGCAGGCTCATCTGGTTGCGGATCCATTGCTCGCCCCGTACTTCAAAGACAGCAACATGCGCCGTCTGCGGGACAAGCTGATCGAGCAGATCTGCCAGTTGGGAGGCGGTGGCTGTCGATACACCGGCGACTCCATGCGCGATACCCACGCGGAGCACCACATCACCCAGGCCGCGTTCTTCCGTCTGGTCGAGCTGCTGCGTGACTCCTTGCGGCGGCAGCACGTGCACCTGCGTGAGCGCAATGAACTGCTGGCGCTGCTCGCCCCCATGGAGCGCGACGTGGTGAACGTGCCCGCGCCGCCCCCGGGGCCCGACGCGGCTCCCACTGTCGCAACGGTCAGGCCCTGAAGATGAGGTATCTGCGGACCGCCCGGGCCTTGATTCCAGCGCTGCTGCTTGCAGCCCATCTCGTTGCGGCAGCCGACGTGCAGGTACAGGTGCACCTCCCCGCGGGCGCGGCCCTGAAGGATGCCGTGGTTTACCTCACGCCGGTGCAGCCGGTGCACTATCCGCCGCAGAAGGCGGTGATCGACCAGGTCAAGCGCCGGTTCGTGCCGCGCCTCAGCGTGATCCAGGCCGGCACTTCCGTTGACTTCCCCAACAGCGACAACGTCCGGCATTCGGTCTATTCCTTCTCGCCCGCCAAGTCCTTCACGCTCAAGATCTACTCCGGCCGGCCGGCAGCGCCGGTGCTGTTCGACAAGCCGGGTGTGGTGGTGCTGGGCTGCAATATCCACGACAGCATGGTGGCCTGGGTGCTGGTGGTGGCTACGCCCTATCACACCATCACTGCGGGCGATGGCGTTGCCCGCCTGGAGGTGCCGCCCGGGGACTACGTTCTGCGGGCGTGGCATGAGCCGATGACGCTCGAGCAGCCTGGCGAGCTGATCAAGGTAGCGGCCGTCGGTGAGTCACGGCGCGTGGAGCTGAACCCGCAGGACCCGCAGTGGGCGCCGGTACCGGTGATGCCTGGAATGCCGGACATGCCGGGTATGTCTGGAGCGCCGCAGTGACTGGCATGCGCACTCTGCGCGGCCGGCTGATCATTTTCCTGGTGGCACTGCTTGGCGTGGTGCAGCTTTCTGAGTTCATTCTCACCAATACGGCCAGCTACAACGCCTCGCGCGCCAAGCTGGAAGACGAGCTCGCCGTCGGCGAAAAGGTCTTCGCGCGGGTGCTGCATCAAAATCAGGAGCACGAAGCCCAGGCTGCGGGGGTATTGGCTGCTGATTTCGCTTTCCGAGAAGCCCTGGCCACGGGTGATCAGCGCACCATTGAATCGGCCCTGGAAAACCAGGCCGCCCGCATTGGTGCCCGCGGCCTGGTGTTTGTGAACCTCACCGGCCGTGTGGTCGCCGATACCTTCCACCCGGGTGCGGCGGAGCATGCCTTCGAGTATCCGCAACTGCTTGCCTCGGCGCGCACCACACTTGATGCCAGCAGCGTCGGCACCGTGGGATCCGAGGTGCTGCAGATGATAGCCGTGCCGGTGCGTGCGCCGCTGACCATCGGCTGGGTCGTGGTGTGCTTTCCTTACGATGCCGCCCTGGTCCACGACCTCAAAGGTCTGACCGGTCTGGAGGTCTCCATCGTGCAGGAGCACGGCGGCCGCTGGACAACCCTGGCGACGACGCTGACTGGCGCCGATGCGGCGGCATTGGGCACCGCACTGGGCGGTTACAGGACGGCGCTGTCGGCCCGGCAGCTCGAACTGCCCGACGGCCTGAACCAGGTGCGCCTGGTGGTGCTCGGAGAGCACCGCGGGGCGCACGTCGTCGCCGTGCTGCAGCGGTCGATAGCCGGAGCGCTTGCGCGCTTCCGCTATCTGCGCAACACGCTGCTGCTGCTGTCAGCGTTGAGTCTGGCGGCATCAGTGTTCGGGAGCGTGCTCATCGGCCTGGGCGTCACCCGGCCCCTGGAGCGGCTGCTGCGGGCGGTGTACCGCATCCGCGAGGGTGACTACACCACGGCGGTGCCGGTCGAGCGCGATGATGAGATCGGCGCGCTGGCTCAGAGTCTGGAGCATATGCGCACCGGCATCGCCGACCGCGAGCGGCACATCCTGAAGCTCGCCTACGAGGATTCCCTGACCTGCCTGCCCAATCGCTCGCGCTTTGCCGATGAACTGCGCGCCGCCCTCGAGGCGGCGGTGCGCGGCGGCCCGCGGTTTTCCATCCAGGTCATGGACCTGGACCGCTTCAAGTATGTGAATGACTCCCTGGGGCATGGCGTGGGGGATCACCTGTTGCGCGAAGTGTCGCGGCGGCTCGCCGACCTCGTGGGCGCGCGCGGCTGTGTGGCCCGCCTTGGCGGGGACGAGTTCGCCATCCTTGCAACCGGCCTCGATGCGGAGCAGGCGGTTGAGCTTGCGCGCCAGGTCATCGCCAGCCTTGAGCAGCCCATCATGTATCAGGGGCAGCCGCTCGATGTCGGCACCAGCATCGGCATCGCCCACTATCCGCAGCATGGCACGGACCTTGAAACCCTGATGCGCAACGCCGACATTGCCATGTATGTCGCCAAGCGCACCCGTAATGGCCACGCTGTCTACGACGACGGCTACGACACCAGCCAGCAGGAGCACCTGTCGCTGCTGGGAGAGCTGCGCCGCGCCGTGGAGCACAATGAACTGCGGCTGTATTATCAGCCCAAGGTCACCCTGGCCAATGCCACGACCAGGTCGGCCGAAGCACTGCTGCGCTGGGTGCATCCGGTGCGTGGTCTGGTGCCTCCGGGGGAGTTCATCCCCTTTGCAGAGCACACCGGCTACATCAAGGCGCTCACCCAATGGGTGTTGCGTGAGGTCGTGCGCCAATGTGGCCAGTGGCGGCGTGACGGGCTCGAACTGCAGGTTTCTGTGAATATCTCGGCCCGCGATCTGACCAACCGTGAACTGCCGGAGACCATCGCAGCACTGCTGCGCGAGCACGCTGTCCCCGCGGAGATGATGTGCCTGGAGATCACCGAAAGCGGCTTCATGGAGGACCCGGATCATGCCCGGCGGGTGCTGTCCCGGCTGGCTGAACTGGGCGTCAGGCTCTCCATCGATGACTATGGCACGGGTTACTCGTCGCTCAGCTACATCATGCAGCTGCCCGTACATGAACTGAAGATCGATCGCTCCTTCGTCTCCGGCATGAGTGATCAGCAGGGGCTGGCCACCATCGTGCGGTCCACCATCGAACTGGGTCATAGCCTGGGACTCAAGGTGGTCGCCGAAGGCGTGGAGGATGATCGGGGCTTTGCGCTGCTGCGCGAACTGGGTTGCGACAGCGCGCAAGGTTACTACATGAGTCCGCCGCTGCCGCCAGACGCCTTCCGCGGTTGGCTGGATGGCCGTTCTGCCGGTGTGGCGCCGGAGGCGGCATCGGCGTCGGCTCCGACCGAGCTGCGGCAGGCGCTCGTCAGCTAGGGCAGGCCGGCGCAGGGCGGTGCGGCTGACGCGGCAAGTACCCGCAGCCATTGCGCGGAGCATCCCAAAGCGTGTAAATGCCCTCTGCGCCATCCGCGCAGGGGGGGATATGCACTACATCAGGACTTTCAGGCCGGGCGCAATCGGTGCCACATTGCTGGCCGTGGCCGCGCTGGCAGCATCCACCGCCGGGGCCGAGACCGTCATGATCACCGGAGCCAATTCCGGCATCGGGCTGGAGTTTGCGAAGGAGTATGCGGCCCGGGGGGATGCTGTCATCGTCACCCACCGCAGACGTGAGACACCGCAGACGCTGGCGGAGCTGGCCGCGAAGTATCCCGGCAAGGTGCGCATCGAGCACCTGGACGTGACCTCCGTGGATGAAGCGCACGCCCTGGCCGCCAAGCTCGCCGGCGTGCCCATTGACGTCCTGATCAACAACGCCGGTGTCTACAACAGCCGCACTGGGTGTGCCGCGGACGACGACGAGTGTCCTGGGGACTGGTCCGTCGAGAACTTCGGCAAAATGGATTATCGGCTGCTCGACACCATCATGGCGGTGAACATCAAGGGGCCGCTGCTGGTATCGGAGGCGTTCTATCCCAACGTCAAAGCCAGTGTGCAGAAGAAGATCATCGCCGTCAGCTCCAGCAACGGCACCCTGACGGGTGAGGCGCGGCCGCGTCCTGGTGCGATCTTCTACCGCATGAGCAAGGCCGCGCTGAACCGCGAGATGCAGATCGTCGCCGCCTCAACCAAGGCCGATGGTGTCACAGTGCTGATGCTCAACCCGGGGCCGACGCTCACCGAGCACCAGGAGTACCTGTCGAAGTACAAGGGCATGCTCAGGACGGACTTCACCGTCGGCAACATGATCCGTACCATCGACAAGGCCACGCTGGTCGACACCGGGCGCTTCCTGCGCTACGACGGCGCGTCCGAGCCCTGGTGAACGCGGGCAATGATCCCGTCCTGCAGCCATTGCCCCAGCCAGGCGCCGGCCCTGGCAGCGCCGGCATCGTCGCCATGACGTCCGGCCAGCAGGGCGCACAGCGCGCCGAAGCTCATGCCGTCTGCGACCAGTTCCAGGGCCTGCGCTTCAGCGAGTTCCAGTGTGCGAAAGCGTGGCGTGAAATCCAAGCGCCAGACGGCAATCTGCGTGGGGACCTCCAGCGTTGCGGCGGGCGGCGGTGATGCGTCGCCGGACACGGCGGTCCAGATCGCAGCGGCGTTGGTGGTGGCGGGCAGCAGTGTGAAGGTGGGCACCAGGGCCAGCCTGGCCTGGTCCCACTCGATCGCCCCCAGCGCCGCGGTGTCCACCACCGCGCAATCCGGTCCGGTGAACGCCTCGGCCAGTGCCCGTTCCAGGCAGGCGAGTTCTGTCACCTCCGGATCATCGGCATACAACAGACCCAGGGTGTCGGGAAAGCCAAGCCCGTAGGCATCGAGGGTCCAGCTGCCCGGCGGCACCCGGTCGACATGCGTGGCTGCGGCCGCCTCGAACGCTGCATCGCCCAGCCAGGCGTGCAGCACGGTGTAGGTCTGCGCAAGGCAGTCGATGAGCTGGCCGCGATAAGTGTTGAGATAGACCGCAAGGCCGGGCTTGGCGCCTGCGCCCAGTCGTGCCGCGAGTGCCGGTGATTCGTGCACCAGCCAGTCACGGAAGCTTTCCTGCAGGGCCCGCAGGTTCATGCGACCCTGCCTTGCAACTGCGATGAAGGCAGTGCCTCCCGTGCGATCCCGGCCGTGACCGCCCGCGCCAGGTCCAGTTCCGACAGCAGTTCAGGCAGCGGCGGAATGTCGTCGTCGCGCTCGATCATCGTCGGCACCGGGCCGAAACGGCGGATGGCGCTCTCATACAGCCGCCACACGGCTGGCGGCACCGGCCGGTCATGAGTGTCGATCAGGCGCTCGCGGCCCTGCGTGTGGCCGGCGAGATGTATCTGATGCACCCGCGCCGCGGGCACGCCGGCCAGGTAGGCCTGAGGGTCGAAGCCATTGTTGGTGGCGCTGACGAAGATGTTGTTGATGTCGAGCAGCAGTGCGCAGCCGGTGCGCGCGCACAGCGCATCGAGGAATTCCCACTCGCTGAGCACGGATTCGGCAAAGCTGATGTAGCTTGACGGATTCTCCACCAGCAGTGTCCGGCCGAGCGCGTCCTGCGCCTGGATCACGTTGCGGCACACCACCTCCAGTGCCTCCGGCGTGTAAGGCAGGGGCAGCAGATCGTGGGCGCTGAAGCCGCCGGTACGGGTCCAGCACAGGTGATCGGAGACGAACAGCGGCTGGATCTCACCCACGAGCTGTTGCAGACGGCGCAGGTACTGCGGATCGAGGCCGTCCACGCTGCCCATGGACATCGACACGCCGTGCAGCGCCACGGGATGACGCTCGCGCACCCGCCGCAGGATGTCCCGCGGGCGCCCGCCCGCCACCATGAAGTTCTCGGAAATGACCTCCACGAAATCCACCGGCACGGCGGTTTCGAGGAAGTCGCCATAATGCGGCTTGCGCAGGCCGAGTCCGAAGGACGGCTTCATGGAGGTTTCCGTGAGCGTTGCCGGGCAGACCCGGTAAAAGTGTGGCTTTTACCGGGTCGGGTGCCGGGCGCGGCGCCTTACTTCGGCGCAGTCAGGCTGCCGCCCCGGGCCTTGCAGGCCTGGGTCGTCAGGTCCTTGAAGCCCTGGCCCTTGCAGCTGTTCATGCCCTTGCACTGGTGGTTGCCGGACTTGCAGTCGGACTGCCCCTTGCAGGCATTGACGCCGAAACAGTGGACCGTTGCGGCGTCCGTGGCATGGACAGTGGTGGGAATGCTGGCGCTGCCCAAGGCGATGAGCGCGGCGGCGGCGGCTAGGCTGGTGGCGGATCTGATCGATGTCATGTCTGGGCTCCCCAGGTTGAAGATGTGCCGGATTGGCTTTTATCCTACGCGCCATCCAGTCATCCGGTTACAACACTGCCTACCAGCGCAGCAGCTTCGGCCCCAGCAGTGCGCCCATCAATGCCGCCAGCAGGATCCCCAAGCTGTACCAGGTCAGCACGAACAGGGCGGACACCTCCGGGCAGTGCAGGCAGTAGATCGTCGCCGCCCAGGCGCCGGCCGCAAGGCCGGCCGTGGCGCCTGCCGCCCGCAGTCGCGCCGGCGCCAGCGCCCGGAACGACCACAGCAGGCCGATGAAGATCGGCAGCGCCAGGGTCAGCACCAGCCAGGGGCAGACCTTCCAGCTGTGACCCAACCACATCGCCAGCCACTGCCGTGCCGGGGTGCGCACCAGCTCACCGATGCCGAGGCCGGTCAGCAGCAGCGCGGGAACCGCCAGCGGCCATAGCGGCCGCAGCGACAGTCCGGTGGGGCGCGCCAGCCGGGCGGTGGCTGCGACCGCGATCGCTCCAAGGGAGATGGTGTAGGTCCATTTCATCCAGAACGAAAAGCCGTGCACGGCTGAATGCAGGTCGGGACGCACGCCAAGCACCGTCACGACCAGCACGGCGGTGATCACCGCGCCGCAGACCATCCCCAGGGCGATGCGCCGCGCCACCACGTGGCGCCGTACTACCGGCACCTCTCGTGTGAGCCTCAGGATGAGCTGTTCTGTGTCCGTGTTCATGATGGTCGCTTCCCGCCCCGGATGCGCGCGGCAAGGGCCTTTAGGCCGCGGTGCACCGAGACCTTGATGTCTGATTCGCTCAAGGCGGCGTTCCTGGCTGCCTCCGCGACGCTCAGTCCCGTAAGGTGGGTGTCGCGGATGGCCTGCGCCTGTTTGGGCGACAGGCCGGCCAGCAGCCGCTCGACGTCCATGTGAGCCGACGTCATCTCCTCGAAGCCTTCCATCGCCAGGATTTCGTCCAGCCCTTCGGCGGATACCGAGGCGCGCCGGCGGCGGCAGTGGTCGATCAGCCGGTAGCGCGCGACGGCATAGAGCCAGGCCGTGAAGGGCCGTCCGCGGTCGTAGGTGGCGCGCTTTTCGTGCACGGCCAGGAGGGTCTCCTGGATCAGGTCATCGACGTCCGCATGCGCACCGGGCAGCCGCCGGCCGAAAAAGGCGCGCAGCAGCGGCACCAGCGCGTGCAGCAGGGCTGCGTGGGACGCGGCATCGCCGTCCAGCCCACCGGTCATCCACGCCTGCAATTGCTGCTCGCTGGCCTGCATTCAGTGCTGCCGCCGCCACCACCACGTCATTGTGTACCAGAGCGTATACGCACGGGGCGGCCGGATGGTTACACCGGTACATTATTTTGCACCTCCGTAACCGCACCGCTGCGCCAAGCGTACTCCTGTCCGTGATTCAACCCTTCTACTTTCCATCACGAGGAACAGATCATGCCCGGTACCCAGACCCCCGCCGCACTGGCCGCAGCCATTGCACTGACTTTGGCCGCCAGCGCTGTCTCCGCCGCGGACCGCGGCGCATCCGCCAGCAGCCCCGCCAGCTTTGAAAAGTGCTATGGCGTGGCACTGGCCGGCAGGAACGACTGCCGGGCCGGCGCCGGCACCACCTGTGCGGGCACGGCGCAGGCGAACTACCTCGGCAAGTACTGGAAGTACGTCAAGGCCGGCACCTGCACCTCCATGCGGACGCCCAAGGGCAACGGCTCGTTGATTCCCAGGGCCTGACGTGCGGCGGAGGTTTTCATGCTGAATTCAATGCTGACTGCATATCGCGGTGCCGGTGCGCTGACTGGCAGGCTGCTGCCGTCATCGCTGCTGCTGCTGGTGGCCCGCTGCGGCGTCGCTGCGGTGTTCTTCCAGTCGGGGCGCACCAAGGTCGAGGGTTTCCTTACCATCACGGACTCCACATACGAGCTGTTCCGGACCGATTACGCGCTGCCGTTCATGCCCGCGGTGCCGGCGGCACACGTGGCTGTGTACTCGGAGCACCTGTTCCCGGTGCTGCTGGTGCTGGGGCTGTTCACGCGTCCGGCGGCGGCGGCGCTGCTCGGCATGACGGCGGTGATCGAGATCTTCATCTATCCCGATGCCTGGCCCACGCACCTGAGCTGGGCCGGCCTGCTGCTGCCGCTGATCGCCTGCGGTGCAGGCGCCTGGTCGCTTGATCGCTGTCTGGGGCTGGAGACCGCCACTCCAAAGTAGCGACCCCGGGACGGCCGGATGTCATTTTGGTTCAGGCAGCTCCCAGGGCCGCATTGCGTGGATAATCGTGCGCCTGGCCTGACGATTTCCGGAGTGCCCCCTGCAATGACGATTGACCAGACGCGACATCTGCGCCGCGAGATCGGCACGTTCGCCCTGATGCTCACCGGCCTGTCCACCATCATCGGCTCCGGCTGGCTGTTCGGCGCCTGGCGCGCCTCGCAGCTGGCCGGCACAGGCGCCATCTGGGCCTGGGTGATCGGCGCGGTCGTGGCGATCACGGTGGCGCTGACCTACGCCGAGATGGGAGCGATGTTCCCTGAATCCGGCGGCATGGTGCGCTACGCACACTATTCCCACGGCTCGCTGGTGGGGTTCATCGCGGCCTGGACCAGCTGGATCGCCGTGGTGTCGGTGATCCCGGTTGAGGCGGAAGCCTCGGTGCAGTACATGGCCTCGTGGCACTGGGCCTGGGCGCAGAACCTCTACGTCGAGACGGGCGCCGGTGGCGAGCTGACGCCGCCGGGCCTGGTGATTGCAGCGGTGCTCGTGGTCGGCTATTTCCTGTTGAACTTCTGGGGCGTAAGGCTCTTTGTGCGCTCCAATTCAGTGATCACGCTGTTCAAGCTGGTGGTGCCGGCGATGACCGGATTGGTGCTGGTGCTGAGCGGTTTCGATGGCTCCAATTTCGGCCCGCAGGTGCCCGGCAACAGCGGCACGGACATCGCATCCATCCTTACTGCGGTGGCGACGGCCGGCATCGTGTTCAGCTTCAACGGCTTTCAAAGTCCGGTGAATCTCGCGGGTGAAGCCCGCACCCCCGGCCGCAGCATCCCTTTCGCCGTCATGGGCTGCATCGTGCTGGCAGCCTTCGTGTATATCCTGCTGCAGGTGGCGTACCTGGGCGCCGTGCCGCACGCGCGGCTGCTGACGCCCGCGGGCTGGCACGGCGTGAACCTGCGCTCGCCCTTCGCCCAGCTGGCGCTGATCCTGAATCTGAACTGGCTGGCCATGCTGCTGTACGCGGATGCCTTTGTCAGCCCGAGCGGCACCGGCATCACCTATACGGCCACCACGGCCCGCATGATCTATGGCATGGAGCGCAACGGCACCCTGCCTGCGATGTTCGGGCAGATTCATCCCCGGGCAGGAGTGCCGCGACCGGCCATGTGGCTGAATCTCGTGGTGTCCTTCCTGTTCCTGTTTTTTTTCCGGGGCTGGGGCAGCCTTGCTGCCGTGATTTCCGTGGCTACCGTCATCGGCTATGTCACCGGGCCGACCAGCGTCGTGATCCTGCGTCGGACCGCCGCCGCCAGCCACCGGCCATTCAAGGTGCCGTTCCTGACCGCCATCGCGGCTGCGGCATTCGTCTTTGCCACGGAGCTGCTGTACTGGGCGCGCTGGCCGCTCACCGGCCAGGTCATCCTGCTGATCGTCATCGCACTGCCGGTATACGCGTGGTACCAGGCGCGAGCGGGTTTCGAGGGGTTCGGCCGCCACCTGCGCGGGGCGCTGTGGCTGATCACCTATCTGCCCAGCGTCGCGGCAGTCTCCTGGGCGGGCAGTCCCCGCTTCGGGGGCCATGGCTACCTGGTCTGGGGCTGGGATCTCGTGGTGGTCGCGGTGATCGCGCTGGTGTTCT
>DAIDKA010000146.1 GCA_027451085.1 Gammaproteobacteria bacterium | reverse complement strand
GTCCTTGTCATCGACGCCGACTGCCTGGTGGAACCGGGTGCGATCACGCGCCTGGCCGCACGCTGTACGGCCACGGGCAGACCTGTACAGGCCCTCTACCTGATGCGCTCGCCGCCCGGTTCAGGGCTGAAAACCCGCGTGGCCGAATTCGCCTGGCTGGTGAAAAACCAGGTGCGCGCCACCGGGCTGTACCACCTGGGCCTGCCCTGCCAGCTGATGGGCACCGGCATGGCTTTTCCCTGGGGCTGCATCAGCAGCGCCGCCCTGGCAACGGGCCACATCGTCGAAGACATGAAACTCGGCCTGGACCTGGCACAGGCCGGCGCCGCGCCGCTGTTCTGCCCTGATGCGCTGGTCACGAGTTTCTTTCCATCCTCCGACGCCGGCATGCAGGGACAGCGCACCCGCTGGGAACATGGCCATCTGTCGGTGATCGCAGGTGAGGCGCTGCCGCTGCTGCGCCGGGCGCTGTTTCCTTTCCAGCGCGAGCTCCTCGCCCTGGCGCTGGACCTGTGCGTGCCGCCGCTGGCGCTGCTGTGCATGCTGGTGACGCTGCTGTGGTGCGGCGCTGCCGCACTGCACTTCTTCACCGGCGCCGTCGCCGCCCCGACGATCGCCACAGTCACACTGCTGCTGCTGATCACGGCGGTCATGCTGTCGTGGCTGCGCGTGGGCCGGCGTGTGCTGCCCTTCAGCCAGCTGCTGCTGGCCGTGTTCTATGCGCTGTGGAAGATTCCGCTGTATGCAAAATTCCTGGTGTCGCGGCAGGTGGAGTGGGTGCGTTCCCGGCGCGACTCCTGAGCCAGCACGGCGCCGGGGCACGCTCCTAGCGCTCCAGCCGCACGACGCTGCCATCGGGCCGGTTGGACACCATGTACAGCCAGCCGTCCGGTCCCTGCCTTACGTCCCGTATCCGCTCATACCAGCCCGTGTACATGCGGCTCTGCGCCACGATCCTCGTGCCATCGATCTTCAGACGCATCATCGACTGCCCCATCAGCGTGCCGACAAACAACTGCCGCTTCCACGCGGGATAGCGTTCACTGTCCAGGAAGGTCATGCCGGTGGGTGGCACGGACCTGGCTGCCGTAGTGCCCCACCAGATCGCCGGCTCATCCAGGCCCGGCTTGCTCGCACCTTCACCGATGGGCGCGCCGGTGCCTTCATCCACGCCATGGGAGACTACCGGCCAGCCATAGTTGTGGCCACGCCGGATCAGGTTGATTTCGTCCCCGCCGGCAGGTCCATGGTCGCTCGACCAGATCCGCCCCGTAACCGGGTCCTGGGCGATACCTTGCGGGTCACGAAAACCCAGCGCCCACACGGCGGGATTGGCGCCCGGCACGCCGACGAAGGGATTATCAGCTGGAACGCTTCCATCCGGGTTGAGCCGGATGATCTTGCCCCGCAGCGAGCTCAGGCGCTGCGCCTCAGGCGCCTCGCCCCGGTCCCCCACGGTCACATACAGCTTGTGGTCAACGCCAAACATCATGCGAGCACCGAAGCTGACCGGCTTGGGAGACTTTTCGGGGTCACGGAAGATGACACTGACGCCGGTCAGGGTGACGCCATCCAGGCGCCCGCGGGCGACAGCGAGCCCTGCGCCCTGGACGCCATTTGATGCAGGCTCCGCGTAGTCGAAGTAGATCAGGTGGTTATCCACAAAATCGGGATCCGGCAGCACGGTGAAGAGGCCGCCCTCGGCTTCAGCCCACACCGGCGGCAGACCGCGGATGAGTTGATCGTGACCTGCTGCGATGCGATGCAGCCTCCCTTCACGTTCCGTTACCAGGAGGCTTCCGTCCGGCAGGAAAGCCAACGACCAGGGGGCCCCCAGCCCGGACACCACCGTCACCAGATGCAACCCTTGGCGGTAATACCGCAGCTTCAGCCAGCTCTCCAGCTTCCAGGCGCCATAGAGCAGAGGCGCCGTCAGCAGCAGTGCAACCATCAGCCACCGCTGGCGTCGCAATCCCGAGCCTTTCGTGGACATATTCCCAACTGTGATGCAGTTCGCAATTTAATGAGTCGGCTGCAGCGCCATCCGGGTTCTGCCCGGATAATGCCGCCGCCGCGTGACAACCCGCGCTGTCCGGGACCCATAGCGAGACTTGGCCTGGCCCGCGTGGACGGAAATAATACGGTAGTATCACTGGTGAGTCCTGGCCCGATGATGGCAGCGAAAGACCCCTCAAGGGTCCATCGTCAGTGGGGGGGTGCATGGACGAGTCCGGGAAAATCGAGTTCCACTCCGCGGCGCAGGCGCCGGCGCCTCCACCGAGCAGCAATATCTCCCTCTTTCCTTCCGTGCAGACGGGCGCCCGCGCCGGCACAACTGCGGCGGTGACCTTGCACGAGCAACGGTTCGGACGCCCCGTGGTGTTTGGAGACCCGGCCTGCGCCCTGGCAGGCAGGCTGCATCCGGCCCGGGTGCCCGCGCGGGGCGCAGTGGTGCTGTGCAGCCCCTGGGGCTACGAGGACACCTGTGCTTACGCCACCGTGCAGGCGCTGGCACAACAACTGGCCGGCTGCGGCTTCGACACCCTGCGGTTCGATTACGAGGGCTGGGGCAACTCCTCTGGAGACGGTCTCGACCCGCAGCAGTTCATCCGCTGGATCGACAGCATCGAACACGCCATGCAGTTCATGTCTGCGCAAACCGCAAAGCGCGTCGGCCTCGTCGGCCTGCGGCTGGGGGCGGCACTCGTGACACTGGCCAGCAGCCGCCTGCCCGCCGCCGCCACCGTGCTGTGGGACCCCGTAGTCAACGGCCGCCGCTATCTGCGTGCATTGCGCAGCATCAATCTGCTGGGCGTCAGTGCAGGCCAGGATCCGTCCGAGCCGGGTGGAATCGTCGCGCTGGGACACCGTCTGAATGCCGCCACGGTCAGCGCTCTGGAGCAGATGGACCTGCAGAAGATCGCCACGGCGCAGACGGGCAACACGCTGATCATCGGCCGGCCGGGCGCTTCAGAGCCTGGCCGGCTTGCGGCTCGACTCGTGACCCTGGGCATCAGCGCCGAAGCCGTGGAACTTCCGGGCACCGACCGGATGATCGACGCCACTGCCGAGGATGCGCAGACCCCTCAGTCCATCCTCGATCGCATCACAGGTTTCCTGGGTGAACACCTGCCGGGTGAAGACCTGAATGAAGCCGGATCTGCCGCCGGCAACGCTGCCGCAGCACAGGCAGCAACCCGGATCACGAATCAGGACTGGACCGAAGAGCGCATCAGTGTCGGGTCTCAAAGGCTTGCAGGAACGCTGACGCTGCCGCGCAACCAGCGCCATTATGGCGGAGTACTGATGATCAACAGCGGCGTCGGGCGCTCCACGGGTCCCGCACGCGTCTGGGTCGAATGGGCGCGCGCATGGGCGGCCGCCGGCATCGCATCACTACGACTCGATCTCGGCGGACTGGGTGACAGCCCTGAACACCCCGGGCAGGCACGCAACCAGTCCTATCCGATCGAGGCCATCGATGATGTCCATGCAGGCGCAGCCGAACTGCAAAGACACAGCCCTGGAGCGGTGGTTGCGTTAGGGCTGTGTTCCGGTGCGTTCCTGGCCCTGGACGCTGCGGCCAGCCGGCCGGGGCTCTCTGGTGTACTGGGCATCAACGGCCAGTTGTTCTACGTGCCCGATCCCCCCAAGGACCTCCAGCGGCGCCGCGCTGCGCCACCGACCAACCTTCTGATCCACAAGCTGCTGAAGCATACCCAGGACCCCAGATCCATCGTGCACGTGGTGCATCAGCTGCCCTATGTCGCCTGGCGCGCGCTGGACCTGCTGCGCCTGCATCCCATGCCGCTGCGGGGCGCGGATGCCGCCGCCCGCAATGCCCGGGTGCTGCTGATCTACGGTGCCGATGACTTCGGCTTCAACCGCCTGCGGCAGCGTGCCCCGCGGGACCTGGACCGCTGGCAGCGCGAGGGCCGGCTGATCACCATCGAGGGCCTGGATCACTCCATGTTCAGCGCACAGGCGAGCACCGTGACTGAACCTGCGGTGCGACGGTTTCTGCTGGAAATGCTCCCCGCGTCGGAGGAAGCTAGCGTTCATCCCCGATATAACGCACCAGCGCCCGGTACTTGGGCGGAGCGACAGCCAACGGGCTGATCGGCTGCATCAGGGATTCCAGGTGGCCGAAGGCGCCAAACCACGCAATTGGACTGACATCGTCGTACAGGTTGTTGATGTGGGCTTGCGAGTCACCCACCTCGGTCGCCCAGAAATCCAGGGCGGCGGTGACCGCCCCCTCCATGCGCGAATCGCGCTCCGCGCGGGCGACCAGGTCAGGCCAGCCGGGACAGGTATTGGTCTTGGTTGCCTGGAAACCCTGCCCACCCTCGTAGGCGATGAGCGTCAACGAGGGATAGCGGGCCATGACCTTCACGTACGCCGAGACCCAGTCCTGCATCTCCCCCAGCCAGCCGCCATTCGGCACGCTCGTGTAGATGGCGCCGCTGGCCCCGGTCTGACTGCGCAAAGTGGCGAAAAAGTCCGCCAGCCCCCCGTCACTTTGGGCCGTCATGGTCGCGCAGTCAGCAACCGAGGGCGTGGCTCCCCAGTAGGAAGCGATGGCAACCTGCTTGATCGCATGCTTCGTGGCAGGCCCCGCATTCCAGTAAGCCGTCGTCAGCGCCTCCGTGGCTGAGTTCGTTCCCGCGGCCTGCGCCCCCAGCACCGGCAACACGCGCTCGAAGACTGCAGGACCCAGCGCCGCCTTCAGATTGTCCGCCATCTGCGCAGTACGCATGCCGAACCAGTTGCGGTTCCACGCGTAGTTGCCGCCGCCGGAGCGCTGCGTGGGCCAGGTGATGCCGCCGAGGGAGCCGGCGACGTCGTACTGGATAAATCCGCTGTTCCAGACCTCGTTCGACAGTTCAAAAGTTGCAGTAAGGTTGGCGGCCAGCGGCCTGTAACCGCTCTGCATGCCGGCGCCCGACATCACCAGCATCCCCATGTCCTTGATGTCGGCATCAGAGTAGAGCAGCGGTACGTTGAGGTGGCAGTTGGCGCCGATCTGGTTGCACAGGGCCACTTCCACCTCCAGCGGCACGCCGTCGGCGAGGCCCCAGAAGGCATTGGCTGGCAACGAACGGCCAGTCCAGGTTTTCTGCACGATGTACAGGCTGCCATAGTAGGTCTGGGAACCGAACACCCACTTGCCACTGGCGCCGCTGGCATTGCTCAAGCCGCCACTCCAGTTCACCGCGCTGGCCCCGGCGGTGAAACTGGCCTCGCGCCGCTCGCCATCGATGAAAATCACCGGGTAGCTGCCCGAAGGCCCCTCCCAGGGCTTGCTCAGGGTCAGGCTGGTGGCACCGGGCGAAATGGCGCCCGCGGCAAAAAGCGCGTGAAATTCGTCATTGGTTCTTTCCCAATCCATGAAGCGCAGGCTGGAAAACCCCTTGAGCATGGCCAGGAAGGCAGGATTGAAGATAGCGCCCGCGTCATAGCTGGCGGCGTACTTTTCCTGCACCACGCTGATATCGCGTGGGTTGTCGCTGCTGCTGCTGACCGCCGTGATATCCAGCCAGATGCCGGTCGTGCTGGCCCTCACCGTGAAGGTGCAGGACACATAGGTATTGGCCCTGCTGTTGGTGAGCGCATTGTCCGAGGGGCAGGTATCCCCCCGGGCGGATATTGCGTCCCCTTCGAGCCTGACGGTGCCCTTGCCGATGAACTTCAGCCGGTAGGTTCCGGATGGATACGGTCCGCTGGCGCCCGGGGGGGTGCCCTGGCCGTAGTTGATCAGGGTGCGCACCATGTTGAACTTCTGCCGGCCGGGAAGCGCGCGGGAAGCCACCAGGGATGTGGGATACCCGTTGGAATCCACCTGAAGGTAGGCCTCCTCGCCGGTGTCGTGGGCACCGCTTGTGGTGGCTGTGGCCCAGCCACTGTAGTTGTCCGCCCCACCGCTCTTCATGATGTTCAGGAACGGCTGTTCCGTCGAGTAGTACGCGACCTGCGCCAGATTGATGCCCAGCGGGCGGGCCTCTGCAGGCCGCCCGCCCGGCACCAGCGCCACAAGGCACAGCAGTGCGGGAGCGAGGGCGTGGCACACGGGCGCCATCCTGATGCTTTGCGTTCTCATGTCCTCACCACCCCCGACGTTACTGCAGCCCCGGCGGCCCGTCCGGAGACAGCGCCCTGTCGCGCACTGCCCAGGGCATGGCGACTGAAATTCCGGTAGGCCACCGCCAGTCCTACCAGCAGACACAACTCTGCGTCGTCCATGCCACCGCTGACCGCCATCAACAAGGTGCCCGCCAGGCACACCAGCAGACTGGTTCCAACCTGAGCGAAATTCAGGTCCAGCGCAGCCCAACGCCTGCTCCAGTACCACGCCCCGAGGATGGCGGATAGCGTGAAGCCGGCGAACAACAGCATGCCTGCAGCACCCTGCCCCAGCAGGATCCAGGAATAGGCGCTCACCACGTCTATGATGCCCTCACCCTGGCGCAGATCCTGCATCTGGAGCAGCGCATCGGGATCACCCAGCACCGGGTTTTGAAAGACGATATCCAGGGTACGGTCCCACAGCCGCAACCTGTACTCGGTATTGAAATCCACCGCCGCGCTGCTGCCGGCGCCGACGTCTGGCATCATGTGCAGGAGCTTCTCCCCGAGCGGGGACAGCATGACCGGGACGGCCAGCAGACCTGCAATCATCGCCCCCTGCAGCAACCGCGCCATGGCGCGCGGCCGCAGCAGTATGAACAGGCACACCACGCACACCAGCCCGACCAGGGGTCCGCGCGAATACGCGGACATCAGCCCGCCCAGCAGCAGCGCGAGGGTGCCAAACCTCCAGAGCCGGAACTTGAGGTAGGACTGGAGGCTCAGGAACACACCTACGGTGCATACCAGCGTCACACCCAGCACCAGCGGCCCTGAGGTGGACGCGTAAGCCCGCATCATGCCATTTCGCAACAGGTACCCGCCATGCATCGCCAGGTTGGACAGTCTGGCCGGAATCTGCTGGAACAGAGCCCAGTGCTTCAGGTTCTC
>DAIDKA010000145.1 GCA_027451085.1 Gammaproteobacteria bacterium | reverse complement strand
TCTCATCCCGACCAATAAAATCAGTTAGTTAGCTGCGTAGTAGCTACCCAGAAAGGGTCGTAGAAACCTTTTCAAGTCCACATCAAGTCCACCAAGAACGACAAGGCGTAGCAGTCGGCTTTGCCGTGGAGGGGTCCGCTCATCAACCGTTACTCGGACACACTCCTAGAAAGCTAAAACGTGAGATAGCGTAGGGACATTACTGAGGCGATATTGTTATGCATCTAAATCCATACGGTCTAACTGATTGATCTAATTGAGCCCCTTGAACCGGGCTCCTGCACTTGCCCGCGATGCCAATCAATGCCAATGTATGGCATACCCTGCGGCCTGGGAGGCCATCGCCATGGCACTGAACGTTTCACTCACCCCCCAACTCGAAGAACTGGTGCGCGAGAAGGTCGCCTCCGGGCGATACAACTCCGCCAGCGAAGTGGTCCGCGAAGCCCTGCGGCTGATGGATGCGTACGAGCGCGTTCAGAGCAGTACGCTTGCGAAATTGAGTGCCGATGTCGGTGCCGCCTGGCGACAGGTTGACGAGGGTAAGGTGCGCGAGCTGGATCCTGCGGACATCAAGCGCCGTGGGCGTGAAAAGCTCGCGCGTCTGCGGGGACCAAAGGGGTGATGCGGGTCGTCTTCACCGAACTTGCCGAGAATGACCTGATCGAGATCTGGGTGCATATCGCCCCGGACAACGAAACTGCCGCTGATCGCTTGATCGACGACCTCCACGCGGCCTCCAGACGACTGCTGCAATTTCCGCTCATGGGGCGGGAAGCAGATCGTCTGCATCCTGGAGCCCGGTCCATGACGCACCGGGACTATCTGATCGTGTGCCGTCCAATGGACTACGGCATTGCCGTGCTGCGGATCGTGCATGGTTCCCGTGAGCTTGAAGCGCTGCTGTACCCGGAGCCTCCGGCCGCGTAATCCACGATTCGTATAAAACGTCGGCCTACCTTTCTCAGTATCCATTTGAATCTGAGGAAGGACCATGACGACCCCGTTGAGGGTTGAAGGTGGTAGGCGACGATCAGTTCCGCGAGAAGGTCCAGAAGGGACGCAACCACGTGTAGGGTTGAGCTTGGTCGGCCTGACGTGAACAAGTTATATGGATAAGTGGCAGCTTTCAGTCGTGGAGATTCTTCGACCTGCTGAAAAACTCGCCAGGCCGGATGATGGCCAGTTCACTGAATGACTTCAGGTCCAGAAGGTCTTTATCCACCGAAACGAGGGTGTGCGCCTTGCCTGCGACCGCTGTGCCCAATATGGGTAGGTCCGCCGGATCGCGGCAGCTGCCAGCGGGGAGTTCCGCGGGTGAGACCAGTTGTGCGGACTTCTTGATGAATTCGCGCACGGCCGCGACTTCCGGATCGGGGAAGCGGAATTTCTCCTTCAGCTTCCGGCAGACCTCATCTACGATGAAGTCCGAGGTGATCCATTCGTGTTCCGAAAGCACATCTTCCAGCAAATCCGCGCACACACCGGCGCGGCTGAGGTGGGCCGCAATCAGGACGGATGAGTCGAGCACGACCCTCACAGGCCGAGAGCCTTGAATACATCCTCATCGGTGTGAATGTCCTGGCTCTGGGCCAACGGAACCAGTCGCGCGCGGAGTGAGCGTAGTTGCGCCACCCGCAGGTAACGCTGCAGGGCTTCGCGAGCCAGGTCGCTCTTGGACAGGTGACTGGCGGCGCTTTGCCGTTCCAGTTCTTGATCCAGTTCGTCGGGTATGCGTAGGGTAAGCGTCGCCATGTATTACAATGTAGTACGAGTTTGAGGGCAGGGCAAGGAGCGCGCGCCAGCTGCACACAGGAGCAGATTATGTCTTGAACGTGTGTGGCAAGTGTGTGGCAGCGGGACCCCCTACCCTCCAGTTTTGGGTCGGTTCAGGTAGAGCTTGATGGAAAATAACTCATTGATTACAAGCTGTATACCGCGATACGTCCATCGGCAGACCGGTGCGTCGGCTGCCGTGTCGTGTTTGAAACCTAACGCGGAGAACTCCGCCTCCAGGCCGTGATAGTGCGCCAGGGCGGTGACCTGACTCACCAGATCGACGTCGATCGTTGCACGGCACGGATTGGCGTGGCACCTGGATCATTCATTAACAGGCCTGCTGCGCAGCCGCCGACGAACACCAGGCGATCCAGCAATGACGTCAGCGCAGCAGCGACCAGTTCGATCCGGTCGAGGTTGGGATCTCGGGTGCTCAGATGCGTTCCGCCAGTTGCTTCTGCGCGAACTCCCGTTCCCGGGCTTGGCCGGAGCGGAGAGCGTCGAACAGGGCGAGCAGTTCGTACAACTTGCCATCTCTCCGCGCGGCCCCCGGTACCGTTGGGTACAGCGGAGCCAGGGCAACGCCACGCACGGTGCCGTCCTTGTCAGGCCATACCGGGGGTGGGTCGGAGGAAGGGACGATTACCGAGTTGAGCGGGGCGGCGGCGTGGGCCGTGGGTACGCCGCGGGTCAGCCGCCCGTGAATCGCCGGGAACGCGTAGCGGGCGCCTGAACATACGAATTCGCGCAAGGGCGGTCTCAGGACTACGGGGCGCCGGTCGCGGAAGGTGGCCAAGCCGGCGAGCGCCGCGCGCTTTATGGCGCTGTGGACCGCCGAACTTGCCAGCCCTGTCTGTGCTGCCAGTTCCGGGTAGCTCGCCGAGCCGGCTTCATGGCCAAGTAATGCGAACAGGACCAGGAGGTCCTGTGGCTTCAAGGCGATCTGTTGTACGTCTGAGCGAGCCATGTTCTCAATTCTAGAATCAAGAATAACTACTGCTTTGACCATACCGGAGCGGCTGGATAGGGTCAACATTCTCTATTTAAGAATTAAGAATGAGATCGGGTCGATGAAATTATAATATATAACTTTCAATGAGTTAAAAGTTCTATCTAATGCTCGAAGTTACTTGATCCTGACTCGGATCGGAACCGTCGGAACGGACCAAATCGCCTCATCCTGACCATAATCTCAAGAATAACCATGATAAATCAGTGAGTTATGAGGTTTTGGTGAGTCACGTTAAGTCAAATGACCTGACTGTCATACGCACTTGGCAAGTCAAGCGGTTGCGCGATTTCTGGTCCCGCAAATGTTCATCGGTGGTACCGAACTCAGGAAATCAGGTGGTACCCATCGCAGGAAATCGGGTGGGTCCGATCAGAGGAAATCCTGCAAGAGAGTCATCGTTAAAAACTATCGGGCGTTACGGGCGACGGATGATCTATCTGGCGACGTTCTCGCTTGGTGTCACTCTTCCCAGGGATTGACGATCTGCACTCCAAGACCGGCGAAGTCCTTGAGGTTACGCGTGACGAGCGCCAGGTTGTGCTGCAAGGCGGATGCGGCCAGTAGGCCATCGATGGCGGGCAGGGTGCGCCCGGCGCTGGCCTGTACTCGTCCCCAGCGGTCGGCGACTTGCGCGTTGACGTCCAACAGCCTGCCAATAAAGTAGTTAGGCAGTTCGATTTCCAGCCAGTCCGTGAGGATCCGGCGGAATGCCGCATCGGCAGCCCCTTCGATCCCTTTGCGGATTTCACCCAGACTCAGGACGCTGAGATACAGCGATTGACGTGGACGCTCCTGCACCCAGGCGGCGACTTTCGGATCGGGCTGCTTGCGTCGCAGTTCTGACAGGACATTGGTGTCGATCAGGTAGCTCAAAATTCGACTTCGCGCGGCAAACTACGGTTTCGGTCGAACTCGATGTCATCGTGGCCGTGCAATGGCGAGGCGCGCATGAACTCCAGCAGCGATTGCTCGTTACCGCTCAGGCGGTCGAACAGTTCGCGTGAAAGCACGACGGCCACGGAGCGCCCGTGCAGGGTGACGTCCTGTGGACCGTCCTGGGCAGCATGTTTGACCAGTTCCGAGAACCGCGCTTTGGCGGCCTGCATTTGCCAGCTTTTCATGGGGGGTCGCTACTATAAGGATAATCTAGTCTGACTATACAGGTCAGTTGCGAAGAGCGGCAAGTACTCTAGAAATGGGTTCCCCGCGATCTGTTGAGGTGAGTCCTGGTCTCAGGCGTCAAGCTGTCGACCGTGCTGCAGGCGTACGACGTCATGCTGCTCGTGTCAGTACTTGGTTTGTTACTTAATCCTGACCTGGATTGGAATTGTCGGAACAGACCATATCGCCTCCGGGCGATGGGGTATCGCATGGCTGCAGATCCGGGACCAAGCCCGGGCTACGCGAAGTGCAATTGCATCGGTTGCGGATTTCAGTGCGGTGGCGAACCGACGTACCTTGAATCACGGCGCAGGGTGTGACTGCTACATCACCCAGGAGAGATCCATGTCAGAGGAAAAGGCTGGCGGCCGCAAGCCTTGGTCGCCGCGGATCGAGAACGCGCCGTTGTTCATCAACAGCGCAGACTATGAGCGTCGCCTTGGCGAGGCAGACGATCCGCCGGAAGACGCCACAGATGAAGGCCAGGAGGATGTCGCAGGAAAAGCCAGCCCTGACAGTCCTGGCCCGGTCATAAAGCCAGCGGGCTGAATATGGGTCATCTGCCTCCGGGCGGGGCCATGATGCCTGAAGCAGGCGGTGAGCGCACGCCGGCGTTGCCATCGGTGTGTGTCTGTCAGCGCACAGAGCCGACGGCAAAACTGCGCTAGGTTTGAGGGGGTCTGAGACGCGGTGCGGCGGTTTTCCTGCACGCAATATCAATCAGGAGCACGTGGTGAACATGAACAAGGACCGGGTCAAGGGTGAGGTCAATCAGGTGGTCGGCAAGCTCAAGGAAGCCACCGGGAGGGCCGTTGGCGACAAGCGACTGGAGCAAAAGGGCAGGAACCAGAAAATCATTGGCGCGGTCCAGAAGGGGCTTGACGACATCAAGCAGGAATTCAGGGGTCCGTCGAAGAACAGGCACGGTGGAGCTTGAGCGCGATCCTGATAATCGTCGTGCTCCTGCTGCTTTTTGGCGGTGGCGGCGGCTACTACGGGTACAGGCGATATGGCGGAACCGGGCTCGGCGGCGTTCTCGGAGTGGTTCTGGTCGTTCTTCTCGTGCTGTGGTTGCTTGGTGACGTGCATGTCCGGAATTAACGGCTCACGTGCACGCGGATGATGACTCCTTGCAACCGCCTGGCTGATGCCAGTCGGGCCTATCCGGGTACGCCGCGCCGTGTTGCATTCGTCGGCAATTCGCTGCCCCGCCGCTGCGGGATTGCCACCTTCACCACTGATCTGCAGTCGGCGGTGGCCGGCCTGGGCGCCGCCCCGGAGACCATCGTCATTGCGATGACAGACGAGGGGCACGCTTACGACTATCCCGCCTCCGTCGGCATGGTGGTCCGGGAACAGGAGCTGCAGGATTACGAGTCGGCAGCCTGGTTCCTCAACGCCGGCCGGTATGACGTCGTATCGCTGCAGCATGAGTTCGGCATCTTTGGCGGCCGCGACGGCGCCCATGTCCTGACAATGCTGGCGCGGCTGACCATGCCGGTCGTGACGACCTTGCACACGGTGCTCGCTGATCCGAACGAAGGTCAGTTTCGCGTGCTGCGCGAAATCGTGGACGCCTCGGCCCGGGTGATTGTCATGGCCGAGAAGGGGCGGGAGCTGCTGCAGACCATATGGAACGTGCCGCCCGACAGGATACAGGTCATCCCGCACGGAATTCCGGACTCTGCATTTGAAGAGTCGGCAGACTCCAAGCGTGATCGTGGCTTCGGCGACCGGGCGGTGATCCTCACCTTCGGGTTGATCTCGCCGAACAAGGGCATCGAGGTCATGATCGATGCAATGCCTGAAATCCTGCGCAGTCGCCCGGACGCCGTGTACATCGTGCTCGGCGCCACCCATCCGAATCTCGTGCGACGTGAGGGTGAGGCCTACCGGACACGCCTGAAGGAGCGGACGCGGCAGCTGGGCATCGAGGATCACGTGCTGTTTCTGGACCAGTTCGTGGACCAGCAGACGCTGGTGGGCTTCATCTCCATGTGCGACGTGTACGTCACGCCCTATTTCAACGAGGCGCAGATGACATCGGGGACACTGGCCTACAGCTTTGGCATCGGCAGGGCGGTCGTCTCGACTCCCTATTGGCACGCGGTGGAACTGCTGGACCAGGGCCGGGGAATTCTCGTGCCGTTCGGTGACTCCGGCGCCACGGGTCGGGAAATCGCCGCATTGCTGGCCGACGACGAACGCAGGCAGCGCCTGGGCCGGCAGGCATATGCCTATAGCCGGTCAATGACGTGGCCGAGCACCGCGGAACGCTACATGCGCGAATTTGGCCGGGTGGTCGAACGTCACGACGGGCAGATGCACCGTCGCTCCGCATCGTCCGGGGCCGGCAGCAAGGCTGTCCCACGGATCCGCCTGACACATTTTGAGTCCATGTGCGATGACACGGGACTGATCCAGCACGCCATCGGCTCGGTGCCGGACCGTCGTCACGGGTACTGCCTGGATGACAACGCACGCGCACTGCTGCTGCACTGCGCACTGGAGACACTGGGAGAAGAGCACCTGCCTGAGTCGATGGCAGCCAGCTTCACGGCCTTCATCCAGCACGCCTGGAACCCGCAGACCAGGCGCTTCCGCAATTTCATGGGGTTCGATCGGCGCTGGTGCGAAGACTTCGGCTCGGAGGACAGCCACGGCCGTGCGCTTTGGGCCCTCGGCGACTGCGCGCGCAGCGGCCGGCGGACGGCGCGGCGGGATTGGGCGGCGGCATTGTTCGCTGAGGCGGCACCGTCGGTGGAAGGATTCAGTTCTCCGCGTGCCTGGGCTTTCACTCTGCTGGGCCTGGAGGCCTTCGGGTTCGTGGATGCCGGTGGCGCCAGAACCTCCGAGCTGCAGCACGAGCTGGCCGGAAGGCTGGTTGCCTTGCTGGAAGCCGTCGAGACACCGGATTGGGTGTGGTTCGAGGACTGTCTCGCATACGACAACGCGCGCCTGTCGCAGGCGTTGATCGTCACCGGCGTCTCCACCGGCCAGGACCGGTACGTCGCGGCCGGCGTGAGATCGCTGCGCTGGCTGATGAAATGGCAGACGTCCCCAAGCGGGGTGTTCCGGCCGGTGGGTTCAGACAGCTTCGGCCACTCCCGCCGGCCTCCACGGGCGTTTGACCAACAGCCACTCGAGGCGACGGCGACGATTGCGGCATGCGCTGCCGCGTCGCGGGCGGAGGGTGATGCGCGCTGGGACGACCAGGCGCAGCGGGCGTTTGCGTGGTTCCTCGGCGGCAACGATCTTGCCATCTCCCTGATCGATCCCGAGGCCGGTAGCTGCTGTGACGGGCTGCACCCGGGAAGGGCAAACCAGAACAGAGGCGCAGAGTCCGTCGTGTCCTATCTGCTGGCGCTGACCCAGATCCGGGGTTTGGAGCGCGCGGCGTCCCGTACCCGCAGGGTTGAAATGTCCCCGACCGCCGCCGCCCGCGGGCGCATTGAGAGTCATCAATGATCGGAGCACCGTGACACCAGGCATGTTCGTCAACAGGCAGGCGTTTCACCTGCGCCCCGACCCGGCGCGCGTGGTGGTACGCCCGTTCAGGCCGGCAACCGAGCCGCGCGACTTCAATTCCGCGGACCGCACCCGCGTCAATCACATCGTCAGCCACGTGCTGGCGCTCGATGCTGAAGCCGTCGCCGGTCAGCTGGCGGATGTGCTGGAGAATTTCCGGGGGCGTCATCGCAACCTGCTCGAAATATTTGAGGCGCGCGCGGATGAGATGGGGGACGCGATCAGTGTCCATCCGCCTTTCACTGAAGATCAGCGCAGGCTGGTGGGCTCCTATTTCGTTCTCGAGTATTCCTTCGAGGCGGCGGCGCTGTTCAACCCGAGCATCGTCATCCATCCGGACCAAACCGGCGTGCCGGTCGGCGGCCAGCGGTTCATACTCAGTCTGCGGGCGGTGGGAGAGGGCCATATTTCCTCCCTGACCTTCCGCTCCGGCATAATTTCGGCGGACGGAAGCTTGATCGTGGATCCACCTGCGCGCCTTGCTTCCACCGCGCGGTTGCTGGGTCCGCTGCCGCAGGATGCGCAGTGTGCGCAGCTGGTGTTTCCCGCCGAGGTGGATATCAGCGAACGGGTGATATTCCCGGTTTTACCCTCGCAGTCCAATGGCATCGAAGACGCGCGCTTCGTGGAATTCGAAGATGCAGGCGTGAAGACGTACTACGCAACCTACACCGCCTACACCGGCCGCAGCATCCGCTCGGAACTGCTCGAAACCGCGGATTTCCTGACGTTCCGCATGTGCCGCCTCAGCGGGAGCGCCACGTACAACAAGGGCATGGCGCTGTTCCCGCGCCGGATCGGCGGCAGATACGCGATGATCGCCCGCCAGGACAACGAAAACCTCTATCTCATCTACTCCGACGACCTGTATTCCTGGGAGGCGGGGGAGGTTGTCCTGAGGCCGCAATTTCCCTGGGAGTTCGTGCAGATCGGCAATTGCGGATCCCCGATCGAGCTGGATGAAGGCTGGCTGTTGCTGACACATGGGGTCGGCCCGGTACGAAGATATTCCATTGGCGCGGTGCTGCTCGACAAGGTGGATCCAACCAGGGTGATTGCCCGCTCCAGCGAGCCGCTCGTGCGCCCGGGGCCCGCCGACCGCGAGGGCTATGTTCCCAACGTCGTGTATACCTGCGGCGCAATACGGCACCGCGATCGGGTGATACTGCCTTACGCGGTCTCAGACACCTTCTGCACGGTTGCGACCATGAAGATATCCGACCTGCTTGACAGCCTGCGCAACTGCTGATCATTCCCTGACGAGGAAGTCGTGCTGCGACCAGTGCATCATCCGTACCGGCATCGCACGAGCGGCGCTGACGTGGTTCATGCCCAGCGCCCGTTCGTAGATCGACCTCTCCCGCATGCGGGTCAGGGCCTTGAACAGTGAATCGCCGTTGAACTCCTCTTCAAGCAGATAGTCCTGCGCTCCGTGCCTGAGCGCGCACCTGGCGATGCCTTCGTCGCGGCCGGCGATCAGGATCAGGATCGGGGCCGCGGCGGAGGCCGCGAACAGCCTTTCAAAGGTACTGATGCCCAGGCTGTCCGGCAGGGTCAGGCTGGCTATGATCGCATCGATGTTGCCTTGCTCCTGTTTCAGGTACGCGACTGCATCGCTGAGACTGGGCACCCAGTCGATCTCGAATGAATCGCCGCCGGCATCGGCAAGCAGGCGTCGCATTGCCTTGTTCTGGGCGGCGTGGGGGGCTACGAGCAGTGTTTTCCGGGGCATGGCGGCTCCTCCAACGTGTCAGTCCAGCCAGACTGTGCGAACGCCGGGCGATTCTTCCGTACGATACCGTACGCATGTAGCGCCCGGGGAGTCTCCCGCCGCGCGTGTCGGCGTGCGGGAGGCGGGAAATCAACGGCCGGCGGTTGTGATCTTCGTGATCTTCGTCCCTTCCAGTGAGGCGTCTGCAAGCAAGCCCTTTTCACCGAAGATGAAGCCCAGGATCGGCTTTCCGGAAGTGGTGCTGGCGTACTGGCTGTCCTCGCCATCCGACACCAGGACGACCCCGCTGTCAGCACCTGCCGACCAGCCGTCGCTGTCCTGGAACTGCTCCAATGACTTCTGGGTCATGAACATCAGGACTTCACTGTGCTGGCCGACGCCCAGGGTGAGGCCCACCGAGGCGGAGCCGATGCTGTAGTAGCTGACGGTCCTGCCGTTGAGCTGCAGCACGCCTTCACCGTATTCACCGGCAATGCCGGCGCCACCCTTGGTCACATGCGGAAATATGAGTACGCCGGCAGCCTTGCCAGCCAGGGCATGGTTGCCTGAGTTCAACACGTAGAGGTGCTTCAGCGTTCTCGCGGCGTCCGCGTTGAGGTCCGCCTTGCTTTCGGCGAACGATGTGACGCTCACGGCAAGCCCCAGGACTGTCAGTCCGATCGAGGCCGCCAATGGGTTCAGTTTCATGGCAATGCTCCGTAGATCCGCCCACGCCGGGCGGCGAAGGAGCAACGGTAGAGAACAACCCCGGCTGCGTCCGTACGCCACCGTACCCAGGTCATCGGGGTCCCGCGACGGTGTCTGTTCGGTGTGCCAATCGGCAGCCCGCGGTACGGCGGTCGCCATATCTGAGCACTGCCTGCACCAGGGCGTCGACATCAGGCTCCCGGGTGCGGTGGTTGAAAATCGCCGCCCGGATCGCAAGCTTGCCGTCGATGCGGGTGGTGGAGGGTAGTGCCAGGCCGGATTCCTGCACGTCCGCGGCGATGGCCTCGTTCAGGGCATCGACATCGGCCGCAGCGCCTGCGCCGCGGTAGCGGAAGCAGACGATGTTCAGGGGCACGGGCGCCAGTAGTTCCAGCCGCGGCTCGGCCATGACCCGGCCTTGCAGGTGACGCGCCACGCGGCAGCTGTCAGCGATCGTCGCACCCAGCTGGCGTGTGCCGTAGGCGCGCAGGGTGAACCAGGTCTTCAGGGCCCTGAAGGCGCGCGACAGGTCCGGCCCGAAATCGTTGGGCCAGTATTCGCCCGCGCCGAGGCCGCGGCTGGCGCGTTGCAGGTAGGCCGCGGAGGTGGCAAAGGTCTCGCGGTGCAGGTTGCCGTCGCGGACCAGCACGAATCCCGCGTCGTAGGGCACCTGGGCCCATTTGTGGAAGTCCAAGGCCAGGGAGTCGGCGCGCTGGATGCCTGCCAGGCGCGGGGCGATCTCGGGCGAGAGGATGCCGAGGGCGCCGAACGCGCCGTCGACGTGAAACCACAGGTGCTGTGCGGCTGCGAGGTC
>DAIDKA010000144.1 GCA_027451085.1 Gammaproteobacteria bacterium | reverse complement strand
GACAACGCCGTCGCCGTGAACTTCACCGCCATCTACAACAGCGTCGCCATCTGCCTTCCGCACATGCTGGAGCATGGCGAAGGCGGACAGTTCGTGACCACGGCCTCGATGGGCGGCCTGCTGCCCGGCGTCAACGCGGGTGTGTATACCGCCACCAAGATGGCCGCCGTGGGCATCACGGAGGCGCTGCGCGTGGAACTGGAGACGACCACGGTGGGCACTTCCGTGTTCTGCCCGGGCGGCGTCGACACCGACAACTACTTCGGCAGCGGCGAGCCGAACCCTTTCCGCAAGCCGATGCCTCCCCGGCCGCCCGGCGCACCGCCCCGGGTCCACATGATGGAACCGCTCGAAGCGGGCGAACGCGTCATGAACGGTGTCGTCAACAACGACCTGTTCATCCTCAGCCACCCCGAATTCGCACCTGGCATGAAGGAGCGCTTCGACGCCATGCTGGCGTCCGAGCCCAGGGAGGCGCCCCCGCCGCCGGATCGTGTGCGCGCCGAGGCCCGGGTCCTGCACTGCGGCATCTACAAGCGCGAGATCGCGCACCGCAGCAAGCGGCGCAAGTCCTACACCAGCACCTGAACCGGCGATAGCGGGCGCCGGGAATGAGTCAGACCCGCGCCTTGAAGCCGCGCAGCGACGCTCGCTGCCGGATGCGCGCCACGTCCATCAGCATGCGGCCCGCCCAGCGGTACACATTGCTTTCGGACACCGTGCGCCGCATGAGCTGCATGCGCTTGCGGCGCTGCTCGCGCGGCATGTCCAGCGCGGCGACGATCGCCTCGGCGGTCGATCCCACGTCATAGGGGTTCACCAGCAGGGCCTCCACCAGCTCGCGGGATGCGCCGGCGAAGGTGCTGAGGATCAGCACCCCGTCACAGTCATCGCGCGCGGCGACGAACTCCTTGGCCACCAGGTTCATGCCGTCGTGCAGGCTGTTGACCAGGCAGAAATCCGCAGCCCGGTACAGCTCGAACACCCGTACCGGCTGCTGGTGCTCCGCCACCAGCACGATGGGCTTCCAGTCGGGCGTGGCAAAACGACCATTGATCCGCTCCACTTCCTCCAGGGTCTGGGTCTGCAGTGCCTGGTACGCCGGCAGCTTGGAACGCGACGGAGCCGCCACCTGCAGGAAGCTCAGGCGGCCGCGCCACTGCGGGTACTTGTCAAAGAGCGCCTCCAGCGCATGGAAGCGCTCGAGGATGCCCTTGGTAAAGTCCCAGCGCTCCACGCCCACCCCGATGCGCACCTCGGGACCCAGGCCGTGCCGTTCACGTACCGCGGCCTGGCAGTGGACCGCGTCCGCCACCTGCGCCAGCCAGCGTGGCGGCCACTCGATGGAGATAGGATAGGCGGTCACCCGGCACACGTGCCCCTCGCGGGTGACGCGCATGTTCTCGCGGTCTATCTTGCACTCGATGTAACGGTCCAGCGTGTCGAGAAAATTCTGGCAATGGTGCCGGGTGTGGAACCCCAGGATGTCCGCGCTCAGCATGTGGATGAGGATGTCCTGCTTCCACGGGCACACGCCGAAGGTCTCGGCATTGGGCCAGGGGATGTGCCAGAACAGCGTGATCGTGGCCCGGGGGATGCGCGCGCGAACCAGTTTCGGCAGCAACGCAAAGTGGAAATCCTGGATCAGGACCACGGGATCGGCTGCATCCGTCTCCGCCATCAGCGCGTCGGCGAATTTCTCGTTGACGCGCACGTACTGCAGCCAGTCGCTTTCGCGGAACGCGGGGCGCACATACGCCAGGTGGCACAACGGCCACAGCCCCTCGTTGGAAAAGCCATAGTAGTGCCCCTCCTCCTCCTGCTCCGTCAGCCACACCCGCCGCAGGGTGTAGGACGGATCGTCCGGCGGTACGCGCACGTGATCCTGCAGATCCACCACCATGCGGTCGGCCGAACCCGAACCATGCGCCACCCAGATCCCTGCACAGGCGCGCACGATGGGCTCGACGGCGGTCACCATGCCGCTGGCGGGAAATTCCGCCACCGGCAGACCATCCGCGCCCATGCTGTGGACATAAGGCTCGCGGTTGGACACCACGAGCATCAGGGGCTGCTCCAGCTGCTCGCGCACCACCTGCTGCAACGCCTGCGGTGTCCAGTTCTCACGGAAGTCGATCTCCAGGCGCTGGCTGGCCTCCAGCTCCTCCAGCGCCTGGCGCACCCGGTTGAGCACCGGCAGGGAGAACTTCGAGGTATCGGCCTGCTCGTCGAAGCGCCGCTGGCTGATGTCACCCACCAGCAGGCGGATCCAGCGGTTCAGCAGCTGGCGCACGGCCAGTCCGCCCATCAGCGCCAGCAGCGACGTCAGGATGACGATTGCGGCCAGCGCATAGTTATGCGCCGTGGTCTGCCGCCGGTCGATGAAATCCAGGTCCTGCACTATCAACAGGGCGTAGTGCCCGCCGGCCCCCGTCCTGAAGGGAAAACGGGCTATTTCCAGCAGCCCGGAGGCGGTGCGGGTAAGCGCTCTGTCCGCCGGCTGTTCCACCGCCGTCGGTGAACACCGTGCGATCTGCGGCGCCTGCGCCGTGATCAGCACCTGCTCCCCCAGGCGGTCGCAGACCACCATGCCCAGCAGGCGCTGGTCCCCCGCCACGCTGTTGAGATAGTTGCGGGCCCGGGCCAGCTGCCCGTCATCCAGCAACTGTCCCAGCGGCTCCCGCACCAGGTCCATGACCAGCCGTGTGCGCTGATCAATGTCGGTGCGGAACCAGCCGGTGAGCACCCGGTCGATGTAGGGCACGCCGACGAACGCCACCAGACTGACCGCCGCCGCGATCGGCAGCACGTAGCGGATCAGGACACCGCGGAACACTGCCAGCCCTTCACTCATCTGGTCCTGCCGCGGTTTTCATCCCGCTACAGCGCCTCGTCCCAGCTGCGGCTCAGGCGCACCGCGCAGCTGATGATGCCCACCATGCTGTAGGTCTGCGGGAAGTTCCCCCACAGCTGCCCGGTGGCAGGATCGATGTCCTCCGACAGCAGGCCCAGGGCGTTGCGCCGTGTCAGCAGCCGCACAAAGCGCGCCCGCGCCTCGTCTTTTCTGCCGATCGCCGCCAACGCAGCCACGTACCAGAATGCGCACACCGTGAAGGCCGCATGCGGCCTGCCGAAGTCATCACTCTGGCGATAGCGGAACAGTAGATCGCCATCAGTGAGGTCGCGGCCGATGGCCTCCACAGTGGATACAAAGCGGGGATCCAGCTGATC
>DAIDKA010000143.1 GCA_027451085.1 Gammaproteobacteria bacterium | reverse complement strand
AGGCGCTGCTCGACAGCGGGCTGGGCTACACCTTTCTGCGCAACCACTGGTACTTCGACAACCTGTTCGGCAAATTGCCGCAGGTCCTCGCCTCGGGTCAGTGGTTCACATCCGCGGGTGAGGGCCGCCTGGCCGATGTGTCCCGTGGTGACACCGCCCGTGCCGCGGTCGCTGCCTTGCTGGCCAGCGATGGTGGCAGCCACGCCTATGACATCAGCGGTCCGCAGGCACTGACGACGGACGAGGTGGCGGCCCTGGTGAGTGAGGTCACAGGCAAACCCATCCAGGTGGTGCAGATATCCAAGGACGCCCAGGTGCAGGCGCTGAAGGGCGCCGGCCTGCCGGGTTTCGTGGTGGACATCGTGGTGGGCTTCGACCAGAACACCCTGCAGGGGCGCGCGGCCAATGTCAGCGGCGACTTCCAGAAGCTCACCGGCCGGGAGCCGCAGCGGCTGAAGGACTTCCTCGTCGCCAACAAGGCCAAGCTGGCGGGTTGATGTCATCCGGCGGCCCGGGAAGCCGGGCCGCTACACCCTCGCGTGACAGGGTGGTATCGTTCGCTCCCTTCCTGCGGGCCGGTAGCACAACGGTTAGTGCAGTCCACTCATAATGGATTGGTTCCCGGTTCGAATCCGGGCCGGCCCACCATCGTTGTAGATCTTGTCGAGTGATCCTGCCTTGCCGGGATGCTTGATACTTCCGTCGGGTAGGCCAAGATATGCCGCCAAGGCAGCCCGAATGGAAAATTCGAGCTGTGAAAACTCGAAGAAAACCGACCTATCGCTTGGAAAGTCGCCGCGCGCATCTCCGCGTTCCTGCGAACTAAGTTCATGTCTATCGGTGGCTTTTCCTGTTCAGTCACTGTGAGTTCTCCGATGCCATCGTTGGAGCGTATGCGCGCGCCAGGATGGGCGTCGATACGGCTCATTCAATAGGCTTGGTATTTGGACGGACCAGGGATCCCATGGCTTGACGCAGATTACTCATAGATATCAAATGTGAATAATCTTGGAGGCACGTATGGCCACGACAAGCTTGAGCTTGGGCGAGCACTGGGAAGTCTTCATCATTCTGATGGTACTTGCGAGCGGCGTAACGTTGACTTGCGGTGCGGATCAGCCGAGCAAGTCGGATCCGGCACCGCGATTGTTTACCGCCGCACAGGCCCGCGCTGGCAAGGTCGCCTACGAATCCAGCTGCGGCCTATGCCACCAGCTCAATATGCAGGGCCGTACCGGGGGCCCCGGTGAACTTCCCGACGTCAATTCCCTGCCTTGGAACATGATCAAGACGATCGATCAGAACGGAGGGCAGGTGCCGCCGCTCGTGGGCCGGCGCTTCATGGCCCGCTGGGGTGCCAAATCCACCAGGGAGTTCGTGGCGCGCGTCATCACTGCGATCCAGGGATTCCCGCCAAAGAACGCGGGCAACGATACCGCTGTCCAGCTGACCGCCTATTTCCTGCAGATGAACGGTGCCAGGCCTGGGAAAGTCCCCCTGAGCGCCACAAGCAGTGTCTCGCTGTTCGCGGCCACGGGACAGAATCCCCCTTAGCTATCGGGAGTTCCCGCTGCCCCCCGGTTCCGGATTGCCGGAACCTGCGTGGCGTTGAAGTCGCCTGGAGAGGCAGTCGAAGAGCGTCGCCGCGTCTACAAGCTAGAATGGCGGGCATGCCCTCAAAACTACGACCAGAGAATGAACCGCCGGCTTTGCCGCGGATCGCGGGCGGGTTCTCGACAGTCCTGGCAGACCCACCCTGGCGGTTCACGAACCGCACCGGCAAGGTCGCTCCTGAGCACCGGCGGCTGGACCGTTACTCGACGATGTCGCTCGAAACCATCATGAGCCTCGGCGTGCAGACGGTGCTTGCGCAGAAAGCGCATTTGTACTTGTGGGTGCCCAATGCACTGCTTCCGGATGGCTTGCGGGTCATGGAGGCGTGGGGATTCAGATACGTTTCGAACATAGTATGGGCGAAGCGTCGGAAGGATGGGGGGCCGGACGGCAGAGGCGTGGGCTTCTACTTCCGTAATGTCACAGAGCTGCTGTTGTTCGGCGTGCGTGGAAAAAATGCACGCACCCTGGCTCCCGCCAGGTCCCAGGTCAACATGATAGAGACCCGCAAACGCGAGCATTCCCGCAAGCCTGATGAACAGTATGACCTGATTGAATCCTGCTCCCCGGGGGCATACCTTGAAATGTTTGCGCGTTATCCGCGCCCGGGTTGGACGGTGTGGGGCGATGAATCTGCGGAGGAAGCCACACCCAGAGGGGTTGTGCACAAGGGTTATCAGGGCGGCAGGATTCTGCCCGACCTCCGGTCGCACGAGCACATAGGTCCGGAAAGGGCGGAGGCAATGGGACGGCAGTTGCGAGTGCACCATGAAGAAGGGCGGAGCGTGCGCGATCTTGCCGCGGAAACCGGCTACTCGATTCAGACAGTGAGGGGGCTGTTGCAGACAGCCAGGACGCCAGTCAGGCCAAGAGGCCGCAACGTCAAGGGCTGACCTGGGGTTGATTGCAGACCCCACGCGAGTCGCATTTGCCTGGAGGTTCGCGATGTCCCGCACGCACCGCCTGTTTGACCTGCTGCAGATGCTGCGTCGCCATCGCCGCCCTGCAGGCGCTCGGGGCCTCCATGGAAGGAGAGCCTGGCGTGGGCTATGTGCTCAGGCCCGGCTTTCTAACGTGATGGCCAAGGTGGGGGCCGTGTTGCCCGCGGACCTGCTTGCCGAGCGGCCGCCGCGCCCCGGCGGCGCCTTGATGCGGGAGTGGCGTAAAACATTGCCGGATGAAGCGACTCCAGCATGAAATCACCGGCCCATATAGCGATCAACCCCATGGGCAAGGTGCCGGCTATCCGCCATGGCTCGTATGAGCGGGTCCTGGATACGCTGTCGAGTCTGCTGTGCGGCAGAGTCCATGTGGCGGGTGACCGCTTCAGCACGGCCGATCTGTTCCTGGCTGCGCACCTCAACTGGGGCATGATGACCGGCGCGATCGAAAAGCGCCCGGAGTTCGAGGATTATCGGGACGCCCAAATCAACCGCCAGGCCGCGGTGCGCGCGCTGGTGCTGGCACGGGACTCTCTCTATGCTGCGGAATTGCTGTTGGTCGGGGTCATATTCTGAGAGTTCCGGTGACAAAAGAAAGCCTCGGTCAGGCGCCGTTCCGGGCGCACGTGGAATTACTCCGGCTGTTCCTGGCATCCCGCGACCGGGTCGTCGCAGGCATCGAAGATCTGCTGAACGCCCAGCGTCAGCCGGTCGAGTATTTTGCAGATCGCACGTTACTGTCGCGGCAGGTCGAGGACTGCTTCTTTGGTCTTCCCACGCTGACACCGGGTCAGGTCTGTCTTAGAGGACAGCTCCAGCGGGCGCACTGGGACAGTGGCTTCAAGCCCCGGGACATGCCAGGGCTGCACAACGACCTGGTCGATCCCGGGGAGATGATGCGGCGCGCTTTCCAGCAGTGGCAGCAGACCCGTTGGCCCGGGCGCAGCGGCCGGGCGCGCTATGCGCAGACTCTGTTCAACCTGTACCTGATCCGCAGCCTGGAACACCTGGTCATGCGGGTGTGGGATGGAGATGCCGGTGGCGCCGGCGGCCGGCTCAGGCAGGTCCAGCAAGTGCTGGATTCGCTCCTGCGCACCAGTCCTGCCGATCAACCCAGGCTGGTGCGGGACGCGCGCTGGTTGATACCGCTGGCGCAAAGCCCGACGACGGATGAATTGGCGCCGTACTTTGAAGTTGCGGACCGCATGGCGGAGAGCCTGCCGGAGGAGGACCGGATCGAGATCGCCAAGGCGAGCGTGCAGATGGCCGGCGGGCACCTGCGTTCCCAGCTGCGACACTACGTCATGAAGGGCATGTCGCTGGCCGAGAGCAACGTGACCCTGGTCACCCGCAGATCCAATGCCCTTGACTTCGCCATGAGTGTCCAATGGCTGGTACCGTTGTTCGAGGCCTATCAACGGGCCGTGCAGGAGGATGACCGGCGCAGCAGGCTCGAACTGGCCAGTGCCATCTGCCAGGGGATTTCTGCTGATCCCGAACTGTTCGTGAATCGCATCGACCTGCTGGGCGCGTACAGCATGATCGAGCCCCTGTTCATCGCGCAATCCAATGGCAGTGCTGTCTATACACCCATGGGGCGGCGGCACGTTCAGCTGCTGAAAGGGTATGACGCCTGGATCGGCCGCCTGGCCTTGCCGCTGTCCCAGGACTGTCCATGCTTCAGACCGGTGCAGGACTCCTATTCACCGTATGGCGTCATTTACGGCTTTTCGACCAACCTGACCGAGCACATGGCCGCGCAGGCCCTCAAGGCCGGGGTGGCAACGCCATTCGGCGTCGAGGACGTCTTTGCCGACGGGGGCGCCGACAAGCTCGCCTGGGTCGATGGCTGGCGCAAGCTGCCGCACATCAAGCCGGAAATCCAGAAGCTGTACGATTATCCGCAGCGGTTTGCTGAATATCTGTTCGACCGGGTGGAGCGCGAGTTGCGCCATCGCGCGGCAACAGATGCTGTCGGTCTGAAAGGGCTCACAGGACGCCTGTTCATTGTGGCCGGCACCGATCCCGAGGCTGATGTGCAGCTGGCCGGGGTTCCGGAACTGCCGCCCCAATACATCCAGTCGTCAGACACGCAGTACGCTGCCGAGCATGGAATACAGCCCGGCGATCAGGCCGGTCTGCTGCGCGATCGCCAGGAAGGGACGTTCCTGGTCAGCTACCGGACTTGCGCTGGCTGGGTGGCCGTCGGCAAAGATGTCCTGACCGACGTCCTGGGCAGGGGGCGCGACGTAAGGATCGGCGGCCTGCCCCGGGAAGCTGCGGCTGCACTGGTTCTGATGTTTCCTGTTTAAAGCACCTGGTAGAACCACAGCAGCACGGCGTCCGGCAGGCGTGTTCCGGTGCACAGGTAAAGACTGCGATTGAGCCATTCATACTGACCGCCGGGGGCGGTCAGGACTGGAGTCGCCCTGAAGTAGACCTGTGCCGGGTCTGCCGGCAGTCCTGCGGTGAGCCGTTGCATGGCTTCGGCGGAGCCATGACGGATGCCGCGGTTATGGACCTCGATGTGCGTGCCGTCGTCGGTCTGCAGCAGGTAGCGGGCTTCGAGTTCAGTGATGCCATCGCCGCGCCAGAACTGCCAGTCCGCGCCATTCAGGACACGACCGCGCAGCAGTGGACCGTGAAAGCTGCCGCCCGTGATACTGACCATCCGTCGCGAACCCCGCGCGGTATCGCCGATCACGATGGTCGGTTCGAGCGTTGCGCGAACCTCGCACAGGAGCTGCAGTTCCGGTTTCATGTCAGGTGTGGTCACGGCGCCTCCGTCTCATGTAACTCATTGTAAAATCAAGGCATCAGATTTGTCTTCAGCGGCATTGATACTGCGTGAGAAGCGCTGCTTCACGGTCGGTGGAGAATTTTGGTGATCCACGTCCCGAAACGGACTGTTACACAAATCACCGATACCATCTGTTGATAAGTCCTATCTTTAACTTCGATAGCAAACCTGGCGTACGTGGACAAGATTTCATGTTTGTGCGTTTATGTCCGCGCTAGGCTGTGCATGCAGAAGATTCCTGGTTGGAGACCCCCAAATGTCGATATCTTCTAACACCTCTGCAGCCCGCGTTTCCTCCCCGGGGGATTCCGCTGCTCATTTGCGAGGAGCAGCCCTGAACCCAATCAAGCATCCGCCGACCGCGCGTCTGGCTTCGGTGTCCATGGCGGAGTCCCGCGTCGAGCTTGCTGATTCCGCGATGAGGGTGGTCACGGATTTCAACCTGGAGCATCCGGTGACGGTGGCGGAGGATTGTCCGATCGACAACGCCCTGCACGAGATGAAGCGGGCGAACGTGCGCTCCATGCTGGTGCTCAAGGGCGAGCAGCTCTCCGGCCTGATCACCTCCTACGACATCCAGGGGGAGCGCCCGATGCAGGCGCTGCAGCACCGGGGCTTCAAGAGCCATGCCGAGATCGAGGTACGTCACGTCATGACGCCGTGGGACGCCGTGCCGACCCTGGAACTGCGCACAGTGCGTGAGGCGAAGGTGCACCAGGTCGTGGAGTTCTTCCGTAACACCCCGGATGCCACGCATATTCTGATCGTTGAGCACGGTGGCAGCGATGCGGTCATCTACGGCCTGATCTCCCGCACGCGTGTCGAGCGCCAGCTGGGCACCAAGCTCGACTGAACCCTGGCGGGTCCCTGGCGATCGCTTCAGCCAGGCTTTTGCTACCCTCGCGGGCATGAGAGCCAGTGCCTGCCGTGAGCAAGCCCGGGGAGCTGTAGCCGCCCGTGTTCCATCAGCTGCTGACGCCTGTAGATCATAGCCTCACGTTGTCAGTGCTGGTCGCCGCTTTGCCGGTGCTCGTGGTGATCGTGATGCTGGGGGCGCTGCGGCTGGCTGCCTGGAAGGCCAGCCTCGCGGGCCTCGTGGTGGGGTTCTTCATTGCGGTGGGTCCCTGGCGGATGCCCGCGGGGCTCGCGGCCCAGTCGATTCTGAACGGCGCCACCTTCGCGCTGTGGCCGGTCATGTGGCTGGTGCTCAACGGCCTGCTGCTCTACAACCTGGCCGTTCGTTCGGGGCGCTTCGAGGCCTTTCGCGCCTGGCTGATCAACAACCTGCCCGATGACCGTCGCGTGGTGCTTGTGGTGGTGGGCTTCTGCTTCGGTGCGCTGCTCGAAGGCATCACTGGATTCGGCTGTCCTGTCGCCATCACCAGTTCGCTCCTGATCCTGGTGGGTTTCGAGCCCGTGCAGGCGCTGGTGTTCGTGTTGATCTTCAATACCGCACCGGTGGCCTTTGGTGCGCTGGGCACGCCGGTGACGGTACTGGCTGCGGTGACGGGCCTGCCTGCAACGGCGTTGGCGGCGATGATCGGACGGCAGCTGCCCGTGATCGCGCTGATCCTGCCGGCGTATGTCATCGCGCTGTACGGGGGGTGGCGCTCGGTGCGCCGCCTGTGGCCGGTGCTGCTGGTCGCCGGCGGAAGTTTTGCAGCGGTGCAGCTGTTCGCCGCCAACTTCGGGGTGTATACCCTGGTGGACGTGCTGTCTTCGCTGGTGTCGCTGCTGTTCACGCTCACGTTCCTGCGGTTCTGGCGCCTGGCTGCGGAACCTGAGTTCGCGCTGCGGCTGTCGCGTTCGGATCATCCAGCGATCCCGGCCTGGCAGGGCTGGCTGCCCTGGGTCGTGGCCGTCCTCGTGGTCGTACCCTGGACCTGGCTGAATCTGGCGGCGATCGGCCAGCGCAGCATTCCGTGGCCGCATCTGCACAATGCCATTGCCATCACGCTTTATCACGGCAGGCCTTATGCGGCGGTGTGGTCCTTCCAGCCGCTGGCTGCGGGGACGGCAATGCTGGTGGCCAGTGTGATCACCGCACTGCTGCTGCGGATGTCGCCGCGGCAGCTGTGCGCCGGTCTGGCGCTCACGATACGGCAGCTGTGGCTTGCAGTGGTGACGGTCATGCTGATCATCGCGCTGGCCTACCTGATGAATTACTCGGGACTGGCCTATACCCTGGGTCTTGGCGCGGCCTCCACAGGCGCGCTCTTCGTGCTGTTCTCACCGTTCCTGGGCTGGGTCGCGGTCGCATTGTCCGGCAGCGATACCTCCGGCAATGCCTTGTTCGGCAACCTGCAGGCCGTGGCCGCGCAGCAGTTGCACCTCAGCCCGGTGCTGTTTGCCGCCACCAATTCCTCCGGTGGCGTCATGGGCAAGATGGTCTCCCCGCAGAACATCGCCACCGGCGCATCGGTCACGGGATTGCAGGGACAGGAGGGGGGTATATTCGCCCGTACCTTCATTCACAGCCTGGCGCTGACGTTAATATTGGCGGCGCTGGTGGCTGTACAGCAGTTCCTGCTGCCGGCTGTCATCCCGCCGGCGGGGCCGTAGAACTCCAGGAGATCACATGCGAGCTGCAATTTTTGATGGTGTTGGTAAACCGCTGCGCTGCGGCACACTGCCGGACCCTACGCCTGAGGGCGCCGATGTCGTCGTCAAGGTGAACCGTTGCGGCATCTGCGGCAGTGACCTGCATATCTCGGAAGACCCGATTTTCGGCGTGCCGGCCGGGGCGGTCCTCGGCCACGAATATTCAGGCGAGGTGGTGGCGGTGGGGCCCGAGGCCAGGCGCGTCCGCGTCGGCGCCCGGGTTTGCGTGCTGCCGATACGCAGCTGCTGCCAGTGTCCGTCCTGCCTCATCGGCGAGGCAGCCTGGTGTACCGGGATGAGCATCGTGGGTGGAGGCTACGGCCAGTACACGCTGGCCCATGAGTCCCAGTGCCAGTTGCTGCCGCAGACGTTGTCGCTGGCGGATGGGGCGCTGGTGGAGCCGCTGGCCGTGGCGCTGCATGGAGTCAACGTGTCGGGTATGGTGGCCGGGGCCCGGGTGCTTGTCATCGGAGCCGGGCCCATCGGCCTGGCCACGGCTTTCTGGGCGCGGCGCCTGGGCGCCACCACAGTGGCGGTGACCGCATCCTCCAACCGGCGCGCGGAACTGGCGCGTCACCTGGGCGCCACGCACTTCATTGATCCTGCGCACTGCACCCCGGCCGAGGTAAACGCTGCATTGCGCGGTGCCCCCGACATCGTCTTCGAGTGCGTCGGCAAGCCGGGCCTGATCCAGAAGAGCGTGGAGCATGTGCGTCCCCGCGGCACCGTGGTGGTGCTGGGGCTGTGCACGGCGCCGGATACCCTCTCGCCGTTCCTGACGGTCACCAAGGAGGTGCGTATCCAGCCGGCAGCGCTGTACCACATGCGCGATTTCCAGATCTGCGCAGATGTGCTGGACAGCGGCGATGTCGCCCCCCAGGCCATGGTGACGGACACCGTTTCGCTGACGGATCTGCCCACGGCCTTCGAGCAGCTGAAGTCCCGCACCCACCAGTGCAAGGTGCTGGTCGATCCTTGGCGCGCGGGTTGAATTGGCCGCCAAGACCCCAGTCAGTCGCAGGACTAAGGCGTGGCCATCACGCCCTCGACGATGAAGTTGCGGGCTTGCGCCGCCCGTTGCCGGATGGGACGCAGCGCGCTGTAGCCCGGGGAGCTGTACCAGGCCTGCGCCTTTTCAAAGCTGTCGAAGCGGATCACGACCACCCGCTGTCCCGGCGGCGGCCCCTCCAGCGGCAGGGTCCGTCCGCCGCGTACCAGGAACTCCCCTCCGTAGGGTTTCAGGGTATCCGGCACCTGGGCGGAGTATTTCTTGAATGCGGCGGGATCTTTCACGTCGACCTGAGCGATCACGTACGCCGGCGATGTGCGGGCCTGCTGCGCCTCGATGAGGCCGCCTGCGCTGATGCCCAGCACGAAGGCGGTCACGGCTGTGGCAATCACGAAACGGGGTATTTTCATAATTCCTCCGGAGAGTGCGCTGGGGTGAGACATATTAGACTCGAACCGCGATGCTGCGACCGGTTTCGCAGCCAGAATCGGTTCGCGGCTGCTACACGTAGCGCATGGCGAAGCAGCAGATGAAGCCCTCCAGCAAGACAAAGGCTTCGCCCAACACAGCACGGGGTAAGCAGGGGTCAGGCTTGCCCGGCTTCCAGGATTTCTTCACTCATCCGCAATGGACACAGGATGTCTACTGGTCCGTGATCCGCAAGGCCCTGCTGGCCGTCGGCCTGGGGGCTGCTGGATTGGTGACCGGCTATTGCCGGCTCCGGCTGGGCGATGCGGTGGGCGCCGGCCTGTCCTGGGCGGGCCTGAGTCTCGTGGGCTCCTGGCTGCTGAAACCCAGCGAGGCCGAGTTCGAATTCCTTGGCCGCTATAATCACTTCATCCTGCATCCGCCGCACATCACGCAGGCTCAAGACGTTGCGGCCACCAGGCCGGGCGGCAAGGGTGGCGTGGGCGGCCGCTTGGCGAGCGAGCGCTAGCCGAAGCCTGCCGTTATGATGCCGGCCTCATGCCGCATCGATCGTTCCAGTTGTCCGTGACCGCGCTGGGCGTGCTGGCCGCGCTGCCTGCGGCCGCGCAGATCGCGCCCAGTGCCGGGGCCGTGCTGCGCCAGTTGCAGCAGACGCCACAGGCCGAGCTACCCCCGCCCAAGGCGGATTCCAGCGGTGGCCCAGGCAAGACGAAGATGCCTGCCGGCCCCGTGGTGCACGTCAACGGCTTCAGTTTTGAAGGCAATCATCTGATCCCGGCGGACCGGCTGGCGCGTGTGGTGGCCGGGTTCATTCACCGTGACCTGAACCCCGAAGGGTTGAAACAGGCCACCGATGCCATCGCCCGGGAATATCACCGTCGGGGCTGGCTGGCCCGGGTGCTGGTGCCGCCGCAGACTGTCCACGCAGGCGTGGTGCGTATCGAGGTGGTCGAAGGCCGGTTCGGGTCGGTGGTGTTTTCCGACGACACGGACGTCGATGCCCTGCGGGTGAAGCCCGCTCGCATTGTGGCGCGGGCCGAGGAGGGACTGACTCCGGGTCAGCCGGTGAGCGAGCCGGCTCTGGAACGCGGGGTGCTCCTGGCCGGCGATCTGCCCGGTGTCAGCGTGACCGGGTCGGAGCAGGCCGGGGAAGCCGGTGAGACCGACGTCGTTCTGCATGCGCAGAATGAACCGCTCGTCACCGGCGATGTGTCCTTCGACAATTACGGCCAGGCCGGCGTGGGGTCCGAACGTGCCGTGGGGCATGCCGATATCAACAGCCCTCTGGGTTACGGCGAGCAGTTCGACGTCATCGGCGTCGTGACCCCCGATCTGCAGTATGGGCGCGGGGCCTTGTCCCTGCCGCTCACTGCGGATGGCCTGCGCGTGGCGGTCAATGGCGCGGTGTTGCACTACACAGTGCAGGTTCCGGAATACGAGGACCTGCAGCCGGTGGGTGATTCGGATGTCGTGGGCGGCCTGATCGAGTATCAGCTGCTGCGTGCCACTGGCTACAACCTCACCATGGGGCTGGAACTGCAACGCAAGGTGTTCGACAACAGCATGCTGGACCGCACGACCAGCGACTACCGCATCTACGATGCCACGGCCTATATCAGCGGCAACCTCTATGACGATTTCATCGATGGGGCTGTGAGCACCGTGGATGTCAGTTTCGGGCATGGCTGGGTGGCGATGTCCGGCTCACCGGGCGAGTACTGGGACCAGGTCAACGCCGACACCCAGGGACAGTTCAACGTGCTGCGCTGGCGCATCGACCGCACCCAGCAGCTGCCACGGGACTTCAGCCTGTATGGGGCCCTGAGCGGCCAGCTGAGTTACCAGAACCTGGACCCGGCCGAGATGTTCTATCCCGGCGGGCCCTATGGCGTGGGATCGTCAGCGGTGGCTGCGGATGGCGGTTCCTCGGGCCAGATGCTGGACATCGAGCTGCGCTGGGCGGGGCTGCGGGCGTTCCATACGCAGACGACTTTCAAGCTGCGTTATGACGCCGCGCACATCCATATTTACGCCAACGACCAGTGGCCGGCGGCGCCCCGGCCCAACAGCTACTCCCTGCAGAGCGTCGGCCTTGGCGCCCAGGTGGATGTGCCCTGGGACCTGCATGTCACGGTGGCGGCGGACCACGGCGTGGGCGGGGATGCCGGGGCCAGGGTGCCGGATAACGGTCTGACCGGCGCGCGGCGCGACACCCGGGTGTGGGCCAGCCTGCAAAAGCGCTTTTAGGTTACAATGGCCCCATCCCCACTGACCCGTTACGACTCCAGACGCCCCCGGGGCCGGAGCGCGGCGGATATCTGCACTTAATCGGACAGCCATGCTCGCAACCTCGAATCTTGCCATCCAGTTCGGCGCCAAGCCGCTGTTTGAAAACGTCACCGTCAAGTTCGCGGACGGCAACCGCTACGGCCTGATCGGCGCCAACGGCAGTGGCAAGTCCACGCTGATGAAGGTCCTGGGTGGCGACATCGAACAGACCGTCGGCGAGGTCATGCTGCAGCAGGGTCTGCGCCTGGGCAAGCTGAAGCAGGACCAGTTCGCCTATGAGGACGAGCGCGTGCTCGACGTGGTCATCCAGGGCCACGAGGAAATGTGGGACGCGATGCGGCGCCGGGACGCCATCTACGCCAACCCGGATGCGACCGACGAGGACTACATGAGGGCGGCGGACCTGGAGACGAGGTTTGCCGAATACGGCGGCTACGACGCGGAGGCCCGCGCCGGCGGACTGCTGATCTCTGCCGGCATTCCCGAGGAATATCACACCGGCCCCATGCGCGAGGTGGCGCCAGGTCTGAAGGTGCGTGTGTTGCTGGCGCAGGCCCTGTTCTCCCGCCCGGACGTCCTGTTGCTCGACGAGCCCACCAACAACCTGGACATCAACTCCATCCGCTGGCTGGAGGGCATGATCAACGACTACGACGCCACGATGATCATCATCAGCCACGACCGGCACTTCCTCAACCAGGTGTGCACCCACATTGCGGACCTGGATTACCGTTCGCTGAAAATCTACCCCGGCAACTACGACGACTTCATGCTGGCCTCGGCGCAGGCGCGCGAGCGCGTCGAATCCTCGAACGCCAAGGCCAAGGAACGGATCTCGGAGCTGCAGGAGTTCGTGCGGCGATTCTCGGCCAATGCGTCCAAGTCGCGCCAGGCCACTTCGCGCAAGCGCCAGCTGGAGAAGATCAAGCTGGAAGAAGTGCGCCCTTCCTCGCGCCAGAACCCCTACATCGTGTTCGAGCAGGGCAAGAAGCTGTACCGCGGCGCCGTCACGGTGGAAAAGCTGGCCTTCCGCTACCCGGACGGCGACACCGATGTGCTCAAGAACGTCAATTTCTCGGTCGAGGCGGGCGAGCGCATCGCCGTCATCGGCGCCAACGGCGTGGGCAAGACCACGCTGATGCGCCTGCTGGCGGGTGACCTCAAGCCCACGACCGGCACCATCAGTTACGTGGAGAACGCCGAGGTCGGCTACATGCCGCAGGACCCGACCGCGGAGTTCGCCAACGGCGAGAGCCTGTTCGACTGGATGTCGCAGTGGACCGGCAAGGCCGACGACGACCAGATCACCCGCGCCACGCTGGGGCGGCTGCTGTTCTCGGGCGATGAAACCAGGAAGTCCGTGAAGGTCCTGTCAGGTGGCGAGAAGGGCCGCATGATCTACGGCAAGCTGCTGCTGCAGCGGCCGAACATCATGCTGATGGACGAGCCCACGAACCACATGGACATGGAGACCATCGAGTCGCTGCAGATCGCGCTGGAAAAGTACCCCGGCACCCTGGTGTTCGTGTCGCATGACCGGCAGTTTGTCAGCGGCATCGCCACGCGCATCATCGAGGTGCGCGCAGGCGGCGACATCGCCGACTACCACGGCAGCTACGATGACTACCTCAAGTCGCAGGGCATCGAGGCGTGAGGAGCGGTCCTACGGCGTCAAGCCGTAGGATTTGTACAACCCCGCTTCCCGGGCGTCGATCAGCATGGACTTCTCTAAATCGGCGTAGCCGCCGGTGTCGTGCTTGCGCAGCCGTGCCAGCCCCCGGCCGTAGAGGGAGCTGGCGTGGAGCGGGAAGCGCTGGATGGCCATGTCGTATGCGGCAATGGCTTCATCGAAGCGGCCCAGTTGCAGCAGCACGAGCCCCTTGCTGTCCAGCCAGGCCGAGTTTTGGGTGTTTCCCAGCGCTGCATTGCACTCTTCGAGGGCGCGGGGGAGATCGGTTTTCCAGATGGCCTTCTGCCAGCAGACATTGTTCAGGTCGCCGGGTTTGGTGCTCAACTCGTGGGCACGGGAGAAGTCCTGTTCGGCAAGGTCTTTCTGGCCAAGCCTGGCGTGCGCGATACCGCGATCGGCAAGCAGCCAGCCTGACTCACCGAAATCCTGGACCGCGGTGTCGATGGTGTGCAGCGTGCGGGCGTAGTCTCCCTTGAGCATCTGTACGTCGATCTGGGGACCGACCGCATTGGGCGCCTTGGGGTTGTCCTGCAGCAGGGCGTCGATGTCCTGCTGCCGGCCCTTGAGATCCAGTCTTTCCCGGACGCCCAGCCGTCCAAGGATCACGTTTACGCCCCGGCCGGCATTGCCGGTGTTGTCATACACCTTGAGTGCATCTACGGGACGGCCGAGAACGGCGTAGATGGCTGCCGCATAGTTGTAGGATCCGAAATCGTCCGGCCGCAATGCAATGAGTTCGCGGGCGTCTGCCACCGCGGCATCCCGCCGCCCCGTCAGCCGGTACAGCAGGTTGCGCTGGGCGCGCAGCTGCTGATTCACCGGATCGAGTTTCAGGGCGGCATCGAGGTCGGACAATGCATCGTCATAGTGACCCAGCTGCATCCGGATCGTACCCCTCACCATGAGCAGCTGCAGCCCTGGTCCCTGCGGTCCTATGGACCGGGTGAGGTCCGATTCCGCCTTTTCAAACTCCCCATTCTGGACATCGGTGACGGCCTGCCGCAGCAGCGCCTGCCGGTCAGGCGGATCTGCCGCGGGCGCCGATGAAGGCGCTGCTGCCGGTGCTGATGATGAGCCAGTTTCCGGTTTTTCAGGCGCGTAGAGATACAGGGTCTGCTCCGACAGTTCCCGCAGGTCCTTCTGCGCCTGTGCGGCCTGGCTTGCTGGAAACTCAGGCTCCACGCTGATTTGATCGACCTGCATGGAGAATGTGTCACCTGCCACTTTCGAGTGGCGGATGTAGTGAATCCCCGCAATGGTCCGGTCCACGTCCACCGCGCTGACCGTGAAGCCGGCACCGTCATCCGGAAGGAGGATCGTTTCTGAGCTGCGGGTGAATCCGGGGAAGTTCACCAGATAAGGGATGTCCGGAGGCGTACTCGTGGTGCGTATGAGGTCCGCCTTGTAGCCGATGCCGGCACCGTCAACTTCGTAGCGATCATTGCTCCAGTCCATGTCGGCAGTGCCGTCCATCACCAGCTTCTCCGTGTGAGCGGCATCGTCAGGGGTGGCCGAGGTACTGTTGACCGTCACGAAGCTGTATTGCTGGCCCCAATAATTGCGCAGGGCCTGGTCGAGGT
>DAIDKA010000142.1 GCA_027451085.1 Gammaproteobacteria bacterium | reverse complement strand
GGATGTCCATGCGCCGGTTCACCCGTCTGACCAATGGCTTCAGCAAGAAGCTGGAGAACCTGGGCTATGCCGTGGCCCTGCACTTCATGTACTACAACTTCGGGCGCATCCATCAGTCCCTGAAGGTCACGCCGGCAATGGCTGCCGGAGTGGCGGATCACGTCTGGACGCTGGAAGAAATCGCCGCTTTGGCGGATCAGAATTCAAACTGACCCACTACCCGCTTCGAGTTGCCGTTGCCGAATAAAACCGGGCTCCCGTAAGAAGGCGCCCGCAACGGGCTACCTGACGCGTGTGACCAGCACCCAGTTCTTGGTGCCCAGGCGGGGGACGGCGAATTCGTAGGCGCCCAGCGTGGTCTTTTCGATGCGAACGCGATCCCCGGTGTGGAAGAAGCGCGGGGTGTCATCGCCCGTGCTGATGTCCTGCTTCCACACCTGCCCGTTGCTGAGGGTGAACAGGTACATGGAGGGACCGACGATGCGCACCGAAGACAGGGTGCCGAAGAGGTAGCGGTCCTTCTCCGGCGCCTGCGCCTGCTGGGCAGCCGGAAGGTCTTCCTGGCCGAATTTGGTCGCTGGTGGCTGGGTGGCGGCTGCGGCCCGGCTGCCGGACGGTGCTGCCGCCTGCGCCTGAGTTGTGGCGGAACCGGCCGGGGGTGCCGTGGCCGCCCTGGCGGTGGCGGAGGTCCTGGCTGCCGCCTTTTTCAGGGCCTCCATCTGGTTGTCATAGCAACGCACGCGCTCAGCGCTGTCCTGGATCTGCTCGCAGGCGAGCAGGGCCGACGGTACCGGGGCCGGGGGCGCGGCGCCGGAGAGGCTGGCAAAGCAGGTGGCGGCGGCGAGGACGGGTAGGGTGTACTTCATGATGGCTCCATTATCGAAGAACCCGGAAAAAAAGAAAGGGCGGCGGACTTGCGTCCGCCGCCCGAAGTGCAGCTTTCTCCCTGTTGTTAGAACTGGGCCTTGAAGCCCAGGAAGAAGGTGCGACCCAGGATGTCGTAGAAACCGACGTTCGTGACACCCGCGCCGTCGTTCGGCAGGGCATAGGCCGAGGGTGCCGTGCAGCCCTGCGGCTTGCCTGCGCAGTAGTTGGTCCCCGGGGCATAACCCGTAGTGGCACCGGTGATCGGCGGTGACGCGTCGAACAGGTTGTCGATGCCGCCGCGCAGCTGAAGGGTCTTGTTGACCTGCCAGCTGAACGAAAGATCGAACTTGTTGTAGTGCGGCGCCGCGATCGAGTTGTCAGGCGTGTAGGCCAGCACGTTCGCCGAGCCGGCAGCCTGGTGCGCGTCGTACTGCTCGATGGCCGCGGTGGAGGCATGACCCACCGTGTTGATCGAGGGCAGGAACTGCCAGTGCAGGTTGACGCTGAACGACGGCATCACCCAGCTGAAGGTCTGGAACAGGCGGTAGCCATAGGCGCCACCGTTGGTTCCCGCCAGGGTCGGGCCCATGGAGTCCTTCCAGTTGGTGTTGACGTCGAAGGCCAGCGGCGAGGCCTTGGTGTAGTAGTTCAGCAGCAGTGAGTCCTGCGAGTTGTAGGCCAGGCCACCGGGCAGCATCGGCAGGCCGATGTCGGAGAACTGCGCGAACCAGTTCAGCCCGAAGTCGACGCCCGAGGTGTGGATGGTGCCCAGGTTGTTGTACTGGGTCAGCTCGGTCAGCTGGCCGCCGGTGGTGCTGCTGCGCGGCACAGCCTGACACGCCGCACTGTTGGCCTGGGCCGCAGCCTGCGCTGCATTGGTGACGATGTCGGTGCCGTAGCACAGGTAGTTGGCGTAGTCGGGCGACTCGACCTCGATGGCATGATTGATGCCGATCTGCCACCAGTCCACGGAGGCCGTCAGACCGCCCAGCCAGGCATTGTCCGCCAGGTTGGACAGCACGAAGCCGCCGGTCCAGGTGTCAGCCGTCTCGGCCTGCAGGTTCGGGTTGCCTACCTCATTGATCCAGGCAAATCCCTGGGCGGCGGCGTCACCGGTCTGATTGGTCGCGGCGTTGGGACCGTAGTACGAAAGATAGCCCGGGGCGGTGGTGTTTACTGTGCCATTGGCTTGCAGGGCGCCAATCTGGGCCTGACAGATCAAGTAGGCGCTTCTCGCGCCCGCCAGGCCGTTGGAGTTGACGACCTTCTCTGGTGTGCCCGCGCTCGTTGTCTGGTCCGCGGCCGCGCCGCCGGCGCCGAAGGCCGCTTTGGACTGCACTGAGCAAGGATCGCCGTACAGGGCACCGCTGCCGAAGTACTCCTGCATTCCCAGGTACAGCTCGCCGAGGTTCGGCGCGCGGGTGGCACGGTTGAAGCCGCCGCGGACCTTGATGGAATCGGTCAGCTTGCCGTCCATGTTGATCTTGAAGGTGGTCGCGTTCGGCGCATCGTTGTAGGAGGAGTAGCGGCCGCCGAGGTCGAGGTTCAGCTCCTTGATGAACGTGTCCTTGAGCAGCGGTACCAGCAGTTCGACGTACCCATCCTTGACGGTCTGCTGGGCATCGAGGGCGCCCAGCGGATACAGGCCGACTGTCTCGTCCAGGAAGGAACTCGTGCCCTGCAGGCCATCCGGGGTGAACAACGCGGAATCGCGTCGGAACGAATAACCCACGGCGGCGCTCATCTCGCCGGCCGGCAGCTTCATGATCGAGCCCTGGAAGTTGGCTTCGACGACGTCCTGCTCCATCTGGGTCATGGTCTGCAGGGTGGAACCGAATGCGGCCTGGCAGTCGGACGACGGGGCGCTGTCGTTGAAGATGGCGCCGTACATGCCGCTGGTGCAGGTCGAGGGCACCGAGGTGCCGAAGGACGGCGACACACTGTTCTGATTGCCCTGGAAGCTCAGACCCTGGCCATAACCAGGGGACTGGATAACGGCCTGGAAGCGCTGCAGCGAGTCGTTTCCGTAAGCCTGCTGATAGGCCGTGGATTGGCCACGGGAGTAGTAAAGGTCACCGGTCCAGTCACTGATGTGCAGCGGGAAGTCCAGCCCGGTTTCGATCTGCCAGGAGGTGTCCTGGTCCTGGGTGGAACGCTGGGGCGCGGAGTTGATGCCAGGAAGGTAGGAAAGATCCCAGCTTGTGGGGGCCACTGAGCACAGGCTCGAGGCGATATAGGTGCTGCAGCTGGCTGGACCGCCGAACGCTGGGCTGAAGGGGAGGGTGTT
>DAIDKA010000141.1 GCA_027451085.1 Gammaproteobacteria bacterium | reverse complement strand
GGACCCGGACACCCTGGTGGGTGCCGAGGGACGCGAGGCTTTTGAACGGCGGCTCACCGAACAGGCGCTGCCGCTGTCCGAGTACTTCGTGCGCGAGCTGGGTGAGCGGCTGATGACCCGCGGTGCCGACGGCCGCGCGCGCGTGGCTGAAGCCGCCCGGCCCCTGCTGCTGCAGGTGCCCGAGGGCATCTACCGGCGGCTGCTGGTGGAGCGCGTCGGGCAGGCCTTCGGCTTCCAGCGCACAGCGGAGGGCCTTGCCGAACTGCTTGGTGTGCGCATCGATGCTCCTGCCTCGCTGTCGGCGGGACCACGCTCCGCAAGCGCCGGCCGCGGCAGCCTGGTACGCCAGGCCGTGCGGCTGTTGCTGCAGTTTCCGGAAATCGCGGCCGGACTATCCGACAGCATGCTGCTCGACCTGACCCGGGTGGAGGAACCCGGCGTAGACCTTCTGGGCGCGCTGCTGCTGGAGCTGCGCACCCGGCCGGCGCAACACGCCGCCCAGGTGATCGAGCGCTGGCGGGAACGGCCGGGGGAAAAGCACCTGGCCCGGCTTGCCACCATGGAGTCGCTGGTGCCTGACCAGCCCGCAGCCCTGAAAGAACTGACCGAGGCGCTGGGAAGGCTCTGCCAGGACACCGACCGCAAGCACCTGGACCGGTTACTGGAAAAGGACCGGTCCGAGGGCCTGACAGCGGCCGAAAAGCAGGAACTTCAAAGACTTATGTCATCCGTCACTCGCGCAGGACGACATGCTGTCTAGCTCTTGCTCAGGCCACTTTCATTGGCAGCAACCCCCCTGATCCAATAGAATCCCCGGTTTGCCCGGAAGCCTCCCCTTGAGTTTCCCCTCAAGGGACTCAATCCAGGCTTCCCAAACCCAACTCAAGGCGTGCCCGCTTCACCATGACGAAAGCCAAGACGAAGCCATCCGCTGCTCCCAAAAAGCGCCCCCAGCCCGAAAAGAAGCCTGCAAAGGCTGCCGCCCCGGCGAAGAAAGCCGCGCCGGCTTCCGAGAAGGGGAAGAAATCCGTAGCCGTTCCGGTTGCGAAGAAGTCTGTGCCGACCGTGAAATCGGTGGCCGCGCCAGCCCGGACGGCCACCGACAAGATCCACGCCGCGCCCGCAAAGGCGGCTGCGTCCGCCCAGATCGATCCCAAGCTCGCCGCCAAGGTAGCCGGCAAGCATCCGGCCCCGGCCCCGGCCGCCCTCGTCGAGACCCGCCGCGTCCCTGAGGACCGTCAGTCACAACTGAAGCTCCTGATCGCCCGTGGCAAGGAGCAGGGTTACCTCACCTACTCCCAGCTCAACGACCACCTGCCGTCCGAGATCGTCGATCCCGACCAGATCGACGACATCGTCAACACGCTGAACGACATGAGCATCCCGGTGTACGAAAAGGCACCGGACACCGAGTCGCTGCTGGCCTCCGAGCCCTCGCAGCCGGCGGATGATGAGGCCATCGAAGAAGCCGCCGCCGCCCTCGCCGCGCTGGACGCCGAACTCGGCCGCACCACCGACCCCGTGCGCATGTACATGCGCGAAATGGGCACGGTCGAACTGCTGACGCGCGAGGGCGAAATCCGCATCGCCAAGCGCATCGAGGAAGGCCTGGACGCCGTGCGTGGCGCGCTGTCCAACTACCCGGCCACCTACGACTTCCTGCTCAAGGCCTACGAGCCGGTGAAGGCCGGCCAGTCGCGCCTGGCCGATGTCATCACGGGCTTCATCGACCCGAATGCCCCCGACGTCATCGCCCAGCCGCAGAACCCCACCAAGATGGAGCTGGTCACCGAGGAAAACGAGGAGGAGGAGGAATCCGAGGACGGCGACGACAGCGAGGAAGCCGTCGACACGGGCCCCGATCCGGAGGAAGCGGCCCGCCGCTTCGCCTCCATCGCCAAGGCGCATGGCCAGGTGCTCGGTGCCCTGGAGAAGCTCGGACCCAAGGAACCCAAGACCCTCAAGCTGCGCAAGAAGCTGTCCGACGAGTTCATGGAGCTGAAGCTCTCCCCGCGCATGTTCGACGCGCTGATCCTGAACCTCCGCGGCCACATTTCGGAAATCCGCCTGCTCGAGAAGGAAATCATGATCGTCGCCGTGCGCGACGCCGGCATGCCGCGCAAGGACTTCATCGAGAGCTTCCCGAAGAACGAGACCAGCCCGCGCTGGCTGCAGAAGCACCTCAAGGCCGGCAAGAAATACTCCACGACCCTCGTCAAGTTCAAGGAAGATATCGAGCGCCGCCAGCACCGCCTGGAGCAGCTCGAACAGCTGTACCACCTGCCGATCAACGACCTCAAGGAGATCAACCGCGAGGTTTCAATCGGCGAGGCCAAGGCACGCCGCGCCAAGAAGGAGATGGTCGAGGCCAACCTGCGCCTCGTGATCTCCATCGCCAAGAAGTACACCAACCGCGGCTTGCAGTTCCTGGACCTCATCCAGGAGGGCAACATCGGCCTGATGAAGGCGGTGGATAAATTCGAATACCGCCGCGGCTACAAGTTCTCGACCTACGCCACCTGGTGGATCCGCCAGGCCATCACCCGCTCCATCGCGGACCAGGCGCGCACCATCCGCATCCCGGTGCACATGATCGAGACCATCAACAAGCTCAACCGCATCTCCCGCCAGATGCTGCAGGAAATGGGCCGCGAGCCCACGCCCGAGGAGCTTGCCGTGCGCATGGAGATGCCAGAGGACAAGGTCCGCAAGGTGCTCAAGATCGCCAAGGAGCCCATCTCCATGGAGACACCGATCGGCGACGACGAGGACTCGCACCTGGGCGACTTCATCGAGGACACCTCGGTGGCCTCGCCGATAGACCAGGCCACCAGCGAGTCCCTGCGCGAGACCACGCACTCCGTGCTGGCGCAGCTGACCCCGCGGGAAGCCAAGGTGCTGCGCATGCGCTTCGGCATCGACATGAACACCGACCACACCCTCGAGGAGGTCGGCAAGCAGTTCGACGTGACCCGCGAGCGCATCCGCCAGATCGAGGCCAAGGCCCTGCGCAAGCTGCGCCACCCCAGCCGCTCCGAGCAGCTGCGCAGCTTTCTGATGGATGACTGAAGCAATCCATCGGCAATGACCGAGTGACAAAGGCCCGGCGGCGCAAGCTTCCGGGCCTTTTGTTTTGCGGAAAGCTCAAGCCGGGCGCATATGCCGTGCGTAGAAGGCAAGCTCGATGGAAATCCAGCGCCGGAAGTCCTCGTTCAGCCGCGCCGTCGGCACGAGCGCGCCTGCATCATCCACCGCGAAGAACCCCAGCCCCTGCCCCTCGACCATCAGGTTCGACACCTGGGTTTTGGATAATCCGAAGCGGCGTGCGACGCCCTGGCGGCTGGGCGGTGGCGCCCCCTCGTGCACCGCGAGAATGAGGGCGATGATCAGCGCGCCTGCGCCCTCCCGGCCGCCGAAAAAGGCGATGAACTCCGGCATGTGGTCCGCCGGCGGTTCGTGCTCGATATGATCCCGTCCACCGGACACCAGGAAGCGGTCGACGAACCCTTGGTCGTCCTTCAGCTGCTGCGCACGCCGCAGCTCCGGCTGCAATGCATCGAGCGCATTCACCGCATAAGCCAGCCACTGGTGGATGAAACCGTACATCCGGTGTGTGGGGCGGTAGTACACCGAACGTCGGTCCACAGGATTGCGCTGGGTGACGATGAAGCGGGTCAGCTTCAGCAGGGTCAGCGTCGTCTTGAGCACCCGGGGGCCGACCTCCTGGCGCCGCGTGCACAGTTCCAGCAGGCGCGCATAGGTCGCGCCACCCTCGGGACCGAAACGCTCGTGGTCCACGTGCAGGTACAAGAGGTATCCCACCACCCGGAACCGGGCCTCATGGGAGGTTAGCTTGTTGATCAGCCGTGGCGCCTCACGAAAACGGGCAAGGCCCCGGGTGTATTCGTGGACAGCCTGTTCAAACACAGGTAACGCGCGCAGTGCCGCCGCTTCCCCCAACAGATCTCCGGTTGCCGGCCGGCCCTCCATGGCGTCAGCAGATTGCATCGACTTCACAGATTCCTGATTAGGTGCGTTTGTGACCGGTCTTGCTCATCATCAAGCACGATTCTGATCACGTAGCGCTCGGAGGCGGAACATAACATCCAGGCCCACATCCTTCACGATTCCTGACTGGAGTTCCGATGACAACCCCCGCGCCGGTCCACGTCCCGTTGCCACACGCCACCCTTTCACGTCCGCTCCCCCGTCTTGGCTTCGCCACCCTGTTACTCGCGCTCAGCGCCTGTGGCGGCGGCACAAGGCACGCCACCCTGTCCGGCACGGTCAGCGGCCTCAAGGCTGACGGCCTGGTGCTGTCCGATGGTACCGCGACAGTGAGCGTCGGCTCCGGCGACACCAGTTTCAGCTTCGGGGCAGTGCTCACCAGCGGCCAGACCTACGCGGTCACGGTGCACACCCAGCCCACCGGCCAGCTGTGTGTCGTTGCTGATGGCAGCGGCACCGCAACCGCCAGTGACGTCAGCGATGTCACGATCACCTGCTCGAATGCTGCCACGATCCTTCATTCCTTCGGTTCGAGCTCGGGCGATGGCACGGACCCCGTCGGCGGCCTGACCCTGGGCAGCGACGGCAGGCTTTATGGCGCAACCTCAACCGGTGGCAGCGACGGTGACGGCACGCTGTTCGTCTACGACCCACAAGACCAGCAGACGCAGACGCTGTATTCTTTTGGCTCCCAGACCGGGGACGGTAATAACCCTTACAACAGCCTGATCCTGGGTCAGGACGGAGGCCTGTACGGCATGACGGGATACGGCGGCGGCAGCGGTGCCTACGCCGAAGGTACGATCTTCGAGTTCGATCCCGCCACCAGCACCGAAACCGTCCTGTACCGGTTCGGGACCCAGGCAGGCGATGGCGCCGACCCCCGTGGCGGGCTGATCCAGGACAGCCAGGGCAATCTGCTGGGCACCACGAGCTACGGCGGTGCCAGCGGCGCTGGCGTGCTGTTCTCGTATAACCCGACCTCTCAGACCCTCACCAATCTGCACGCCTTTGCCGCCAATACGACCGACGGCGGCATGCCCTACGGCAGCCTGATGCTCGCCAGCGATGGCAACTACTATGGAACGACGGCATTCCGCGGCGCGTATGGTGGCGCGAACGGTGATGGCACTGTGTTCATGTACAACCCGAACACGCAGACCGAGACCCTGGTGCATTCCTTTGCCGGTGGTTCGGATGGCGCCTCCCCCTATGGGAGCCTGGTGGCAGCAAGTGACGGTTTGCTCTATGGCTTGACTTCGGCGGGAGGAGCGAACAACGCCGGCACGATATTCTCCTACGACCCCTCGACCCAGACAGAAGCGGTGGCATATGCATTCTCTGGCGGTTCAGACGCCGCCGATCCGCAAGGCAGCCTGGTCCTTGCCAGCGATGGCAATTTCTACGGCGTGAGCAGAACAGGCGGGACCGCGGGCCAGGGCACGGTGTTCGTTTACAGCCCGTCGTCACAGACCGAGAAGGTTCTCTACTCGTTCGGCTCAATCACAGGCGATGGCGCCCAGCCCGTCGGCAGCCTTCTTCAGGGCAGCGACGGCACCCTGTACGGCGTGACCAGCACCGGTGGCGCGAACGGCTCCGGCACCGTCTTCGAGATCAAGCCCAACTGAGCGCCATTCATTCCGACATGACGTCGACATGCGACGTTCTGAGCAGGCGCACCGCCGCCCTGTCCGGCGGTATCGCCCCGTACTGATCCCAGTGCGCGGCCCAGCGGCGTGACAACCGCCGGGTCCGCAACGCCTCCCTTTACAGCTGCAGCCGCATCCCCATCCGCCAGGTGCGCCCGTAGGTGTCGAAGTACACCGGGTTGGTGGGATAGCCGTTACCGCCCGGCGCCACCGGCGGGTCGCGGTTGAACATGTTGTCCAGCGACCCGAAGACCTGGATTGAATGTCCGTTGTCGTTGAAGAACGGCAGCGTGTAGTTCAGCGCCAGGTTGAAGTAGGTCGCTGACGCCACGCTGTTGTTGTTGATGCTGGCGCCATAGGTCGTCGCGTAGCCCGGCTGGCCTGCCGCTATGAACGGCAATCCCGTGTTGCTGTCCTGCACGCCGTAGCTGCCCTCGCCGATGATCCGCACCTGCAGCACCGCATTGAAGTTGTTGTGGGTGTAGGTCAGGGTGGTATTGCCCTGCCACTTGGGCACGGTGTTGAAGTCCCCGAAGGCTGCGGTGGGCCCGGTCTGCCCGGCGTAGTTATACGCGCTGAGTCCGTTGCCCGGGTTGATGACCTGCTGGTACTCGTAGGTGGCCAGCGCCCGCAGGTCCAGGCTGTCGCTCGAGCTGCTGAACAGGCGATCCAGCGGGAAGTGATAGGCGAACTCGAAGTCCACCCCGCGCGTGGTGTACTGCCCGATGTTCAGGTTGTAGTTGTCCACCCCCGTGATCTGGCTGTAGCCGCCGCTGCCGTTCGGGGTGCCCTGGACGAACTGGCAGTAGAAGCTTGCGCCTCCGTAGCAGGCATTGATGATGGAGCCCGCGCCGCCGACGACCTCGGCGATGGCGTTGCCGATCAGGATCTGGAACCAGTCGGCTGAGAAGTGCATGCCGTCCAGCACGCCGGTGGGTGACAGGACGATGCCGGCGGTGGTGGTATCGGCCTCCTCCGGCCGCAGTCCGAGGCTTGAAGAATATCCGCCGCTTGCGACGCGGGCCGCATCCACCGCGGTGCCGTAGTTCGCCGATCCCGGTGGATTCACCCACGGGTTGACCACCGTGCCGAACAGGCCCCCCGTATCCACCGTCTGGGCCCACATCTCGTAGAAGCTCGGGGCGCGCGAGTCCCGCGACCGTGTGGCGCGGACGGTCAGCCAGTCGGTCATGGCATCGTTCAGCGTGATCTTCCAGGTGGGGAAGTTGTAGTTGCTCGACGTCCCCGTCAGGGAATCATCGGCCTTGTTCTCGGTTTCGCGGATGGCGAGATCGAGGTCGACGCTCCTGGCCAGAGGCAGGTCCTTGAGCAGCGGCGCCTGCAGCTCGCCATAGCCCTCGAGCACGTCGATGTTGCCGGAGTAGTCGCTGCCGTAGCTGAGGAAGTACTGGTTGTACCAGGGCTGGTCCTGCTGGTCGTGGGTCACCGAAGCCATCGAATGCCGGTACTCGAAGCCCACTGCGGCTTTCACCGGGCCCGCGCCGAAGCCGCTGAAGAGGGTGCCATCGGCATTGCCGGAGACGACCTGCTGCGTGAACGCCGAATCCTCATGCAGGGTACGGAATGCATACGCCAGCCCAGCGGCGCTGGCATTGCCTGAGCCAAAGGCGTTCAGCGGCGAGCAGCCGGCCGCGAGCGGGTTGTAGGCCGGGTTGCCTGGTAGTGTCGCCGCGCACACGACTTGTCCGGCGGCATTGCGGACCGCGCCCAGCGCCCAGTTGAGGAAGTCGTAGGTTCCTGCGGGCGCGGGCGCACCACCGAGGAGGGTCGGAAGGCCGAACCACTGGACCTCGTCGTTCGCCAGGCGCTCGCGCGTGCCGGTCTCGCCCCACTCGTAGTAGCCGTTCCACTTCCAGCTGCCCGCGATGTCGCCCTTGAGACTGAGCACTGCCCGGCCGGTGTTGCTGGTGGTGCTGTTGATCAGCGGCGCCTGCCCGCCGATCTCGGAGTTGAGGAATGCCGGCGCACCGCCCATGGCTGCCGATACCGCGGCCGGCAGGTAGGCGTTATCCGGGTAGATCAGGTTGGTCGGCGCACCCAGGGTGCTGGACTCCTGGGTATTCACGGCGCGGCGCTGCGCCAGGGAAATGTCGAGGCTGGCGGTGACACTGCCGAAGAGTCTGGCCGAGGTGTGGCTGTACACAGAGGAGTGGATCACCGGCGGCCGGATGCTCACTCCATCGTAGTAGTTCGGTCCACTGCCGTTCTGGGTGGCGGTAAACGGCGCACCGGTGCCGTAGGTGCCGGGGTTGAAGGGCTCCAGCGCCGTTCCGGCGGCATTGAACTGCCCCAGGTAGCCAAGCGGCGACAGGGAATCCAGCATGCCCGTGGTGGGCTGGAAATAGGTCGCCCCCGGGCCGATGACGTAGTGCGGCTGGCCGTTGGTGAGATAGCCGGCGTTGGTGTACTCGGCGTATCCCTGTGCGCACCAGGGACGCACTTCGCCGCAGGCGCCGATGCCCTGCGCATCCTCATACTCTGCGCCAAACAGTTCATGCACCTTGCCGTCGAAGAACGAGTGCCCGAGCTTCGCGGCCACGTGGAGATCACCACCGTCGTGGTAGCTGGTCTCACCACCGTCGACCTGGATCTTCGCGCCCTCGAAGTTGTCGTCCAGGATGATGTTGACCACGCCAGCCACAGCATCCGAGCCATAGGCCGCCGAGGCACCGCCGGTCACCACGTCCACCCGGTCGATCAGCAGTGACGGCACGATGTTGAGGTCGACCGCACCACCGGCGCTGGTGGGCACCACGCGCTCGGTGTTGATCATGGTCAGGGTGCGGGTGCCGAAGAAGGGATCCAGACCGCGCAGGTTGGCGAACTGGGCGCCGATGTTGAAGTTGCCCAGGCCGACGTTTGCGGCACTGGTGAAATTCGAGTTTTGAGGAATCTGGTTGATGACGTCATCTACGCTCACCAGCCCCAGGTTCTGGATGGTGTTGGAATCGATGGTCGTCACAGGCGTGGGACTGTTGAAGGTGCTGGCACTGATGTGCGAGCCGGTCACCACCACTTCCTGCAGCTGGTTGCTGGTGTTGCCGTCGGGCTGTTGCGCAGCCTCCTGGGCCCACGCGCCGCTGGCTGCCGCCAACGCCACCGTGACCGCCACCCGGCATAAATACTGCCTGCGCCCGGCGCAGACAACCCCACCGACCCGCGATGAAATACGCATCTGTTTCCCCCCGGTTTTTTTTATCTGGGTGGAAACGGGGGCATGGAGAATACCCGCAAGAAGCCGGCCCTGCCCCCGGCTCCACGTGGCCCCAGGGTAACGCGGCCGGGGACCATCTGCGCGTATGTCAGTGCAAAAGCGGGCTGCCAGCGCATTTGAAAGACGCCCGGTGGTTTGACGCCCCATTTCCGCCGTGCTCTAGTACGCTGAAAATCAGCGGGGCATGCGTCATGCAGAAGGCGATTTACGCCGGGAGCCCGGCAGTGACCGATGTCAACCATCGCCCCCCTTTCGGTCGCGCTCTGGTCCTGACCATCTCGGGACTGCTGCTGGCTCTGGGGCTGGTGCTGCTGGTCGGCATGCTGTGGCAGGGCATATCCAGCACCCGGGAATCGGCCCGGCAGCAGATCGATGAAACGCTGAACCGGTCACTGGAGCGGCTGCAACTGCTGATCGGCGCGGCAAGGATGACCACCGCGTCGGCGCGGCGGGCCGCATTGAGCCCCCCGGTCGGCTCCGCGACTTTGCGCTTCACGCTGGAGAACGTGCTGGCGGCGTTCGAGCAGCGCCCCGAGCTCAGCTACCTGGGCATCGCGCTGCCCGTCACCGGCGAGTACGGCTGTCTGGAACGCACCGATGACGGCACAGTGCTGTTATGGCTGTATCCGGGCGCGCGGCGCGAGGACCCCGTGACACGGGTCTATGTCCTGACGCGACATGGTTTCACGCTGCGGGATGCGCGCCCCAACGACGGCTACGATCCACGTGCCCATCCTTTCTACCAGGCGGGACTGTCGGCGCCGGCCGACGGCGCCTGGATGCCGGTCTACCCGTGGGTCATCCACGGGCCGTACAGCCCGCACCCATGGGGACTGAGCTTCGTGCAGGCCCTGCACGACGATGCCGGACACCTGCTCGGAATACTGGACACAGACCTGGATCTCCCCGCGCTGAACCGGTTCGTCGGCTCACTCGACGCCGAATACCAGACCCGGCTGCGGATCATCGAGCTGGGCACGCCCCCCAGGCTGATTGCCGGCCCCGGCGTCGAGCGCACGCCACTTGACCTGCCCCCCGGGCTCCCCCCCCTGGCCATTTCCGGCCGGGAATTTACCGGATCGATGCGGCTCAATGGGCAGCGGCGCTGGGTCGCCGCCCGCCGGCTCGATCTCAGTGGCGGAGTTTCCTGGCTGGTCATCGCCTCGCAACCTGACCCGGTCATCAGCATGCCGATGCGCCGCCAGCTGTACCAGGTACTGGGCGCGGGGCTCGCCACGGTGGCGCTGCTGACTCTGGCCTCGATGCGCATGGCGCGGCACCTCGCCCGGCCGCTGGCCGAGCTGGAGCAGCGTGCCACCCGCATCGAACACAACGGCCCGGAGGCCCTGCAGGGCGAACCGCCCACCGCCATCGGCAAGTTCCGGGAGACCCAGCGCCTGTGCCAGGCCTTCGACCGCATGGCCATGGCCATGCAGCAGCGCACGCGTGAACTGCTGACGCTGAACGCGGAGCTGGAGCAGCGGGTCGCGCACCGCACCCGCGACCTGCAGTACCTCAACCAGGAGCTGGAGACCTTCAGCTATTCCGTATCCCACGACCTGCGCGCGCCCTTGCGCGGCATCGCGGGCTTCACCCAGATCATCGCCCGGGATCACGCCGGCGCGCTGGTCGAAACGGCGCGCCACTACCTGGACCGGGTGCTCGCGGCCGCCCAACGCATGGGCGAGCTCATCGATGACCTTCTGAACCTGTCCCGGGTGTCACGCGAGCAGATGCATCGCACCACCGTGGACCTCAGCGCCATGGCGCGAGCCATCCTCGCAGAGCTGCAGCAGTCAGCGCCGGAACGCCGGGTGCAAATCCAGGTACAGGACGGTCTGCACGCCGACGCGGACTCGCGCCTGCTGCGCATCGCGCTGGAGAACCTGCTGGGCAACGCCTGGAAGTTCACCGCCCGCAGTACCGCGCCCCGGATCGACTTCACCGCCAGCAGCGAGGGCGGCAGCCCCGGGTTCGCCGTCAGTGACAACGGCGCGGGTTTCGATAGCCGTTACGCTGGCAAGCTCTTCGGCCCCTTCCAGCGGCTGCACCGCATGGAGGAATTCCCGGGCACCGGCATCGGACTCGCCACCGTGCAGCGCATCATCGCGCGCCACGGCGGACGCATCACGGCCCGTGGCGAACCCGGCAAGGGCGCGACCTTCTGGTTTACCCTGGAGCAGGGCTCAGCATGAACAGCAAGACCACCATTCTTCTGGTCGAGGACAACCCCGATGACGAGGAACTCACCCGCCTCGCCTTCGAACAGAACCACATCTCCAACACGCTGACGGTCGCGCGCGACGGCGCCGAGGCCCTGGACCTGCTGTTCGGCACCGACGGCGGCTGCGGCGGGTGCCGACCCAACGTCATCCTGCTGGACCTGAAGCTTCCCAAGGTGGACGGGCTGGAGGTGCTGCGGCGTATCCGTGGCGATGAGCGCACACGGCTGCTGCCTGTGGTGATCCTCACCTCCTCGCGTGAGGAGCAGGACCTGATCGCAAGCTATAGCCTCGGCTGCAACAGCTACGTACGCAAGCCGGTCAACTTTCCCGAGTTCGTCGAGGCCGTGCGGCAGCTGGGCCTGTACTGGCTGCTGCTCAACGAGCAGCCCAAGTCATGAATCAGCCCCTGCGCGTCCTCATGGTGGAGGACTCCGATGACGATAGCGCCCTGATCCAGGACGTGCTGCGGCGTGGCTACGCGCTGTCCGCCCTGCGGGTGGACACCGGAGAGGCACTACGCGCGGCGCTCGCGGACGGGCGCTGGGACCTCATCCTGTCCGACTACTACCTGCCCTCTTTCAGCGCGCAGGACACACTGGAAGTCGTGGCCGAAAGCGGCCTCGATATCCCGGTCATCGTCATCTCCGGCACCGTCGGCGAGGAAATCGCGGTCGAGACGTTGAAGCTCGGTGCGCAGGACTACCTGCTGAAGCAGAATCTGACCCGGCTGTTGCCCGCGGTGGAGCGCGCGCTCGAGGCGGCCCGCGACAGCGCCCGGCGCCGCCAGATGGAACAGGCGCTGCGGCAGGAACGCGACTATTCCGATGCCCTCATCAACAGCCTGCCCGGCACGTTCTACCACTGCGACGAGCAGCTGCGCATGGTGCGCTGGAACCATAACCTGGAGCAGATCAGCGGCTATTCCGCCGCTGAGCTGGCGGTCATCGATCCGATGGCGTTCTTCGCCGAGGAAGACAGGACTCTGGTCCGCAGCCGGATTCGTGACGTTTTTGAACAGGGCGAATCCCGGGTGGAGGTGGATTTCCTGCTCAAGGACGGACACCGGCTGCCTTACCTTTTGACCGGGGTCCGGTTCGAGCATGGTGGCAGGCTCGGATTCATGGGCATCGGCACCGACATCAGCGAACGCCGGCGCGCCGAGCAGCGCCTGCACCACCTGGCGATCTACGACGCCCTGACCGACCTTCCTAACCGCAATCTGATCCAGGAACGCATCGCACATCAGATCGTCCAGGCGCGCGCGAATGGCCGGCCGTTCGCACTGTTGTACCTGGACCTCGACCGGTTCAAGGTCGTCAACGACGGCTACGGCCACCTGTTCGGCGACGCCGTGCTGCGCGCGGTGGGCCAGCGGCTGCTGTCACTGGTCGGCGAGACCGCCACCGTCGCCCGTTATGGTGGCGACGAGTTCCTGATCCTGCTACCGGACCTGAACGATGCCGAGGACGCTCACGCCGTGGCCGGGCAGGTCGTGGCCTGCGTCAACAGCCGGCTGGTGGTCGACGGTCGCGAAGTGCATCTGTCAGGCAGCATGGGCGCCTGCATTTTTCCCGACGATGGAGACACCGCCGAGGCGCTGATCAGCAATGCCGACGTCTCCATGTACCGCGCCAAGAGCCTGGGCCGCAACATCTGCCAGTTCTTCTCGCGCGAGATGAGCGCCGAAACGCAGCTGCGCATCGACCTGGAGACACGGCTGCGCGGCGCGGTCCCCGCGGGGCAGCTGCGGCTGCTCTATCAACCCAAGGTCAGCCTGGCGAGCGGCCAGATCACCGGCTGCGAAGCCCTGGTGCGCTGGCAGCATCCGGAGCTCGGCCTGGTGTCACCCACGAAGTTCATCCCTATTGCCGAGGACTGCGGGCTGATCGTGCCCATCAGCGACTGGGTTTTGCACACCGCATGCCAGCAGGCGAAGGCCTGGCTCGACGCCGGCCTGCCACCGGTGCGGCTGGCGGTCAACATCTCGGCGCGACAATTCGTGCAGCAGGACGTGGCCTCCTGGACTACCCAGACCTTGCAGGAAACCGGGCTGCCGCCGCAGATGCTGGAGCTGGAGCTCACCGAGAGCCTGATCGCCCAGGACATCGACAAAGTGGTATCCACCTTCAGCCAGCTGCGGGCCCTGGGCGTGAAGCTGTCGATCGACGACTTCGGTACCGGCCACTCCAGTCTGAGCTACCTCAAGCGCTTTCGCATCGACACGCTCAAGATCGACCAGTCCTTCATCCGCAACATGCTGATGGAGAAGGAAAACGAGACCATCGTCCTGGCGGTGATCTCCCTGGCCCACAACCTGAAGTTCAACGTCATCGCGGAAGGGGTCGAGACCAGACAGCAGTGCGATTTCCTGCGCGAACACCACTGCGACGAGATCCAGGGCAACTACTTCAGCACGCCGGTCCCGGCCGAGCAATTCGCGGCCATGCTGCGCTCGGGCGCGCATCTGCCTTAGATGGCGGCGCAGTCGGCGTGGCCGGCGGCAATTGCCAGTCCGCGCGGCACCGGCTGCACCGGACGGAGGCCTGTCAGCGGGTGTTCTCGGGCGTCTGGCCCGGCGCGCGCGGCAGGTTGTAGATTACCTTGCCATCGGCGAGCTTGACACTGACGTTGAAGCCGCCCTTGCGGCCGTCCTTGAGCGGGTGGATGACCAGCTGGACCTTGTCCCCCGGATTGAGGCTGTGCTTGCTCCAGCCATTGCGGGACAGGTAGTTCGGGCTCATGCCCTCGATGCCGTACTCATCCAGGCCGCCGCTGGCGTTGGGGACGTCGAACACGATCCAGGTGTGGGGATTGGTCCACTGGAAGTCCTTGATGGTGCCGTCCAGGGTGACGTCCGTCTTCATGTCGAACATCGCCGTGGAATGGTGCGCCCATGCGGTGCCGGCAGCGCCCAGGGCCAGGATGGCGGTGGTGACGATGATCTTGTTCATAACAGCGGTCTCTCTCCGGGTTCCTAGTTCACACGCTCGCCGGGCCGGCCTTCGGCATCGGCGCTGTCGCGGTTGTTCTGTTCGCACTCGTATTCGTGCAGATCACCCGGGTCCTTGCGGTAGGTGCGCACCTGGGTCCAGGGCTTCTGCAGCACCTTGGGGTCGGTGATGGTGGTGGTGATCTCCATGTACTTGGCGTCCAGGCGGCGGATGCGCTCCACGATATGCAGCTGGTCGCCGTGGCCGATGCCGGGGCCGATCTGGTTGGTGGGGGCGAAGCTGATGGTGTCGACCACCAGCGTGGCGCCCGGACCCTTGCCCTCCCAGTGGCCGATGGATTCACCCTGGAACAGCGGGTCGGGATCGCTGCTGTGCTTGCGGCCATCGGTGAACACCTGGCGCCACTCGTGGTAGGCCTCGATGATCATCGTGACCTTCCCGGGAGTGAACAGGAACTCGATGGGATACGGCTGGGTCATGATCTGCGGCATGCCGACCGGGAAGCAGTTGGCTGAGGAACCCTGCAGGTCCTCGCCCTTCTTCTGGTCTGCAAGATATGTGTTGTACTTCGCCTGCCACTCCGGCGTCAGATCCGGAGGGGTCGCATGCATCAGCGAGCGGTTGTGCATCCAGTCGAGTTCCCAGATGCCGGACCAGTCGGGCAATTTGGCGATTGACGCCCAGGTGTTGCCCGGGATGCTGGGGTCGAGCTTCACCGGCGGGGCATCGGCATCATCGGCCATGGCCACGGGCAATACCGTGACCGCAATCAGCCCGGCCAGCACCACGGCCAGCCGGTTTGCCCTTGTCTTATGTTGATTCATCAATCCCCCTTGCGGCCCCGCCCGGGGCTGAGACCCCGCAATAGTACACCCCCGGGACCGGGGGTGTACTACGCCTGAGGGATCAAGTCATTTGAACTTGGCGGTCAGCTGCAGGTACCACTCGCGCGGCTCGTTGACATAGCCTCCAACCTCGCCAGCGCCGTAGTTCGGGGAACCGCCCGTGATGAAACGGTCATCGGTCAGGTTGGTGCCGCCGAGTGCGACGTCGTACATCGAGCTCGGCGAGATGTAGTGGACCGACGCATCGAGCATGTGCGTGGCGGCACGGTACAGCAGCGGCGTGTTCAGAGAGTCGTTGAACATGCCCGCGATCAAGGTGTAATCCGCCACCAGCCGGATCGTGCCCTGGTTCACCAGCAGGTAGTCGTACTGCGGTCCGAACGAGAACTTGTACTTCGGCGTCTTGGGCAGCCTGGCATCCAGGGGGTTGTAGGTCGCCGACCCGGGTTCACCCGGCACCGCCACCCCCGTAGCCGTCGGGTACTGCGGAATGAAGGCATTCGGGTTGACACTGGTGTAATAGGCGTCGATGTACGACGCATCGGCATCCAAAGTCAGGCCACCACCGACCACGGCCTTCAATTCCAGCTCGGCGCCCTTGATCTTGGCGTCGCCGGCGTTCATATAAACCGGCGAGATGCCCTGCTGCACGTTCAGCTGGATGCCGGTGTAGTCCGTGTAGTAAACCGCGGCGTTCGCCTGCAGGTGGCGGTCGAACCAGTCGGACTTCACGCCCAGTTCCCAGGTCTTGGTGTACTCCGGCGAGTACTGGGTCTGGTACTCGTCCGCAGCCGGCACGACGGCCGACAGGCGCGTGGTCCAGCCGCCCGCCTTGAAGCCCTTGCCCCAGCTGATGTAACCCATGACGTCGTCATTGAAATGGTACTGCGCGCCCATCGTGGGATCGAAGACCTTCCAGGACTGGTGGTTGTCGCCCGGCGGGAAGTAGTGGACCACGGTGCCCACCGGCAACGCATACCCGGTGGCCGCCGGCCCCGCGCCAGGAGCGAAGCCGTTGAGGTCGCCTTGACCGCCGATGAACTCTTCCTGAACATCGGTGTAGCGGCCGCCGGCGGTGAACCCCCAGTTCCCCAGGCGATAGTCGGCATGGAGGAATGCGGCCTCGTTTTTGTTGTTCACATCGTTGGCAAAATCATATACGTACAGCAGGCCCTCGAACGGCACGTAGTCGTGCACAAAGCCGGCCTCCTCGAAGTAATACAGGCCGCCGACGTAGTTCAGGGCATCGTCAAGCGCCTTGCCGTTCAGCTGGAACTCCTGCGACACCTGCCACTGGTGCTGGTGGTCACTGACCTCCTGCCAGGTCTCCGGCGAGCCGTCGAGATCCGTGCCGATCTGCCATACGATCTGGCGGTAAGCGCTGATTGACTTCAGCGACACATCATCGTTGAACTGGTGCTGCTCCGTGACCGCGAAGCCGAAATAGTCGTTGTCGGCAAAATCCGGCCCGTTGGCATAGGTGGTGTCGTTGTACGGGTTGTTGGTGGCCCCTTCCGCCTGGGCATCCAGGTACAGCCGTGGCGAGTTTGAACCCAGATAGCCCGCGGTGCCGAGCAGGGCGGCGTTCAACGCCGGATTGTACGTGCCCACCGGCATGGTGGATGAAGCCGGATTGCCGACATAACCTGCGCCCAGCAGCGGTGCACCGCCGGAGGAAAGGCCCGGAACGGATGCGCGCGGGCGGGAGCAGTAGGAAGCAAAGCCGGTGTTGGCCGTCGTGCCCACCGGCGGGCCACCCGCGGCGGCGATGGCCGAGTTGATGGTGCTCGCGGTGTTGCCGATGCACAGGTTGTACAGCGTGGAGAACGTCGAGGCACCCAGGTTGCCCGCGTAGGTTCCCAGCACCATGTAGGGCAGCGCCGTCTGCGCCTGGTGGTTCCAGTCGGAGGTGAAGGTCACCGTGTCCTTGTCGGACGCGTTCCACAGCAGCTTGCCGCGGATGGTGGTGACGCCGTAGCCGCCATAGTTGTCGCTGGTTTGATAGCCGGCCTTGGGATAGGCGGTCTGTGAGTCCACCACATAAGGCTCGGAACCCATGGGCGTGTTGCTGGGATACGGCACCACGTTCACGTAGCCATTGCGGTTCTGCGAGGACACCGTGATGGTGGACAGCAGCGTGTTCGAGATGATCGGAATGTCGGCGGTGAAACCGACGTCGCGGCGGTCATAGCTGCCGCCGGTGATCTGCCCGGTCACACTGAAGTCATTGCCCGGGGTGTGGGTCACGATGCTGATGGCACCGCCCTCGGTGTTGGCGCCGAACAGCGTGCCCTGCGGGCCCTTGAGGATCTCGACGCGGTCGACGTCCAGCAGGTTCTGGTTGGCGCCGATGGTGCGCGCCAGGTACACGCCATCGAGGTATACGCCGACGGCCGGATTCATGTTGAAGGCGAAGTCGTCCTGGCCTACGCCGCGGATCGAAGCTGACAGCACCGAGCGGTCGCCGGAGAACGGTGCGCCGGCGTCGAGGTTCACGCCCGGAGTCAGGTTGCCGAGGGTCTGGACGTCTGTGAGATTGCGCGTCTGCAGAGACTCGGCGGTGAAGGCGGAGATTGCGATCGGCACATTCTGCACGTTCTCGGAACGGCGCTCGGCGGTCACGACGACTTCCTGCAGACCGCCGGAGTCGTCACTGGCGGCAGGCGGCTGCTGCGAGCCCGGCGCCTGCTGCGCCTGGGCGCCGACGGCCGTGATGGCCAACCCCGCGATCAAGCCGTACCCGAGATTCCGGCTGCTGCCGGCAATGACGCCACGGACCCATGCTGAAACTCGCATCTGAATTTCCCCTTGTGCGTTCAAAATCCACGCAGTCTTTGTAATCAGCGAGCGGGCGATGGTCCGGGCGAACCCGGCCATCGTTCTTGTCCCCCCCTGCCTGCGCCAGCGGAAGTTAACGCAACGTAACATTTGGCTGCGCGGACCACAGTGCAACGAACGGACGGCAGTGCAGCATTGGCCAGATTCGTGTTGTACACACAACAGTTGCCGGCTGGACTAAGCCCGGTCTTGCGCAGGTTTCCCCGAATATGCCACATTGACACCACAACACCAGCTCGTTGCCTCGCGGCAACGGCAAGGACGGCGCCACCCTGAAGGCCCGCGCCCCAACCAGGAGCTTCGAGAAGCATGGCGGAATGGCTCGACACCGAACGACCGCATTCCTGGTCCACCCAGGACGTCGACCAGCGCCGCGCGCTGGCCTATTGGGTGGAGACTGTCTGCGACCGGTTCCTGGAGCTCGATATCCAGGCACCGCTGCGACAGCGTTTCAGTGCACGCCTGGACCAGGTGCAGCTGGGTTGCACCACCCTGAGCTTCCTGGACGCGGGCAGTCAGCGCGTACGGCGCACCGCCGCCCGCATTGCCCGTACACGGTATCCGGGCTTTATTCTGCTGCAGTTGCGCGCCGGCCAGCTGTCCCTGAGACAGCAGAACCGGGAGGTTCATCTGCGCAGCGGCGAGTGCGTGCTCGTCAATGGCTCCGAACCTTACGGCCTGGAATGCCCCCAGGTCACCAGCGCTGCGGCGCTGCAGATGCCGGAGGAATGGCTGCGTCACTGGCTGCCTCGGCCGCAGGACTGTACTGCGCGGCTCATCTGCGGCAGTGACTGGGCCGCCGCGTTGTGCGCTGCGGTAGGCAGCCTGCGGCGCGAGACCTGCGTCCAGCTGGCGCTGCCGCCCGCCATGGTGGGCGAGCAGATCGCAGCCCTGCTGGCGCTCGCGGTGGGTAACCAGGCCGTGCCCGGATCAAAGGGGCTGCTGGCGGGCCTGACCCAGACTCTGCTGGAACGGCTGGACGATCCAGACCTGTCCCCGACGGCGGTCGCGGCCGCACACGGCATTTCCAAGCGCACGTTGCACTACACCTTCGCCGCTGTGCAGACGACCTTTGCGGAACGCCTGATGCAACTGCGGCTCAGCCGCGCGCGGGAAATGCTGCGGGACCCTGGCCTTGCCGACCTGGCTATTGAGGACGTCGCGGCGCGCTGCGGCTTTGGTGATCCCAGCCACTTCGCCCGTCGCTTCCGCCAGCAGTTCGGCCTGCCGCCGTTGCAGTTCCGTCGCGCGGCCTTGCGCGCGAATCACTGAACATCGCCACCGGCCCGCAGGTTGCGCGGGATCACAGCAACGTCAGGATCTCTCCGATCCCGTTGAGCACCCGGTGCGGGCGCAATTTCGGCGGCTGCGCCAGCCACTGCTCGCGCGAAGTCGTGCCCGTGGCAACTGCGAACGAGCTGGCGCCACCGCGCAGGGCCATCTGCGTTTCCACCCTGGGGTCGTCGCCGACGACGACGACTTTCTGCATGGGCACGCCAAGTTTGCGGGCCACGAAGCGCAACGCATGCAGCGAGGGCTTGCCGGTGAGAATGGCGCGGGCGTGGGTGAGGCGGCGGATGGCGCCTACAATGGTGAAGGAATAGCCGATGGTGCGGCCTTCACGCGTGGCGAAGAACGGAACGTCCGAGGCCACGTAGAGCTTCGCGCCATTCCATACGGCGTGGCACCCGGCTTCGATGTCGCGCATGGCGCAGTCGGGAAACCAGCCGACGTAGACGGCGTCGACCTGTGAGGCGCCCGGCTCGCCGGGATACAACGTGGTGATGCCCGCCTCGGCCAGGGCATGGCCCACCCCGCGGATTCCCAGTACCAGCACCCGCTTGATGCCCTTGCGTACCATGTAGTCGGCGGTCACGCTGGAGGGCGTGAGCATCTGCCGGTCCTCAACCGCAAGTCCGATGCGCCGCAGCTTGGCGGCCTGCTCGGCCGGCGGATAGGCACTGCCATTGGTGAGCACCACGTAAGGTATGCCGCGCTCCTTCAGGGTCGAGAGGACTTCGATCGCGCCCGGCAGCACCTCGTATCCCCCGAGCGAACGGTCGCTCAGCAGCAGGGTCCCGTCCACGTCGAACATGAAGCCGCAGCCGGCCAGTCCCGCCGGCAGGCCGGCTGTCTCATCCGTCATTCTTGAAAATCCTTTATGCGCGCCGCAGCCGCAACTGGAAGCCGTGCTTGCGCACCAGCACATCGCTCAGGTCCTGCCGCGCAGTCAGCCGGCGGATGAGTTCCATCACCGGGCTCGATGCCGGATCGTAATGCCGCGGCGCGGGGCCTGCCGCCAGCATGGCATCCACCTGCTGCACCGGCATGGTGGCGCGCAGCAGGAACTCCTCGTCCGACAGCGTGGCGCCGATCCGCCGCCGCAGTTCCGGCAGTTCCGTCATGGGCGGCTCCGCGCGCAGTTCGCGGGTGCGCGGCAATGATTCGATGCGCTCCATCACCGCAGCTGCGATGGGCACGGTGGGATGTCCGAACCGGCCTAGGGCATAACGGATCACTTCATCCGGCACCACGGCATAGCGCTCGCGCCCGGTCACGTTCATCACGGCCTGGGTCAGCACCATCTGCGCAAAGGGTGTCATGACGATGGGCCAGCCCAGTTCTTCGCGCACCCGGCCGATTTCTTCGATGACCGCGCCTTCCAGGTGCGACAGCCGGCTTTCACCCAGCTGGCGGCGCATCGTGCCGACCATGCCGCCGGGCAGCTGGTGGCGCAGGTAGCCGGCATCGTAGTTCATGGGGCCGCCGGCCTTGAGGCCCTCGGCCTGCGCCAGGCGCGTGAAGTAGTCATCGATGGCGGCCAGCGCCCCGGTATCGATGCGTACGGTATGCCCGAGCGCCGTGAGATTCGCCGCCACGCGGGTGGCCTTGGGATTGGAAGTACCATCGGCCGCGGCGCCCGATGCGCATTGCAGGGCGCAGACCCCCAGTTTCGCCGCCTCCAGGTAGCTGGGCTCCGCCAGCCCGATGGTGCAGTGGGCATGCAGCTCCAGCGGCTTGGCGCCGATGACCGCCTTCACCGCTGGTACCAGCGTCGCCACGCGCTGCGGGCCCAGCAGCCCGCCTGCATCCTTTATGTAGAGCGCGTCGATGTCGGGGCTGGCGGCAAGCTCCCGGGCACAGCGCACGTAATAGGCGTCGTCATGGATCGGACTGATGGTGAACACCAGCGCCGCAATGACGTATCCGCCGCCGCCCTCCTTGACCATTCGCGCGCAGGCGAGGGTGGCGGCGGTATCATTCATGGGATCGGCCAGGCAGAAGCGGCGGATGCCATTGCGCGCCAGCGTGCGGAACGCCAGCCCCATGAAATCCGGGCTGGCCGTCTCCCAGGAGATGAAGCGGAACCCTGTGGACATGAACTGCAGTGGCGTACGGCGCATGACCTGCGCCATCAGCCGGATGCGCTCCCAGGGGTCCTCCTGCTTGTAGCGCACCGCCACGCCCATGTGCGTGGAAGTGGTGAAATCGATGGCGCGAAAGCCCGCCTGGTCCAGGAGCGGCGCAATCGTGAGAGTGCGCGCGGTATCGACGCCCAGCGCGCCCCACAGGCACTGGTTGCCGTCGCGCAGCGAGGTTTCGACCAGTTCCAGCTCAGACATTGAGACTCTCCACAAAGCCAGTATCCACGCCGCCGGCTGCAAAACCGGCATCGGCCAGCACGCGCGCGTGGAAGGCGAGATTGGTGGCGACGCCCGCCACTGCGGTGGCGGCGATGGCCTGCCGCAGCCGCGCCAGCGCCGCCGGCCGGTCATCACCCAGCGCAATGACCTTGCCCAGGAGGGAATCATAGAACGGCGGCACGCGCGCGCCGCGCTCGATATGCGTATCCACCCGGATGCCAGGCCCGGCGGGCCATACGGCCTGCGTCACGGTGCCGGGGCTGGGCCTGAAATCATGCGCCGGATCCTCGGCGTTGATGCGGCACTCGATGGCGCAGCCCCGCGGCCCCCGCTTCTCAGCCTCGACTGCGCGGGCGCCGAAGCCTTCGCCCGCGGCGATGCGGATCTGCTCCGCGACCAGATCGACGCCGGTGACGGCCTCGGTGACCGGATGCTCCACCTGGATGCGGGCGTTCATCTCCAGGAAGTAGAACGTGCCGCGCTCGACGTCCACCAGGAACTCCACTGTGCCGGCGCCACGATATTGCAGGTGGCGCGCGAACCGCACGGCCGCATCATGCAACTGGCTGCGCAGCCCCGGCGACAAGCCGGGCGCAGGTGTTTCCTCGATCAGCTTCTGGTAACGGCGCTGCACGGAACAGTCACGCTCGCCCAGCTGCAGCACCCTGCCTGCACCATCACCCAGCACCTGCACTTCCACGTGGCGTGCGCGGGTCACAAGGCGTTCCAGGTACACGCGCGCATCACCGAAAGCCGCCCCGGCCTCGGCCGAGGCCAGCGCCAGCGACTCGGGCAGGCGCGCGAGATCCAGCACTTTCTTCATGCCCCGGCCGCCACCGCCGCCCACCGCCTTGACCAGCAACGGCGCCCCGATTTGTCGCGCCAGCGCCAGCGCCTCATCCGTGGTGGCGGCTGAACCTCCAGGCACCACGGGCACCCCGGCGGCCTGCGCATGCCCACGCGCCTTGAGCTTGTCGCCCACGGCTTCAAGCTGCTCCGCGGTAGGCCCGATCAGAATCACCCCCTCCTGCTCGCACGCGCGCGCCAGCGCCGGGCGCTCCGAGAGGAAGCCATACCCGGGATGGATGGCATCGCAGCACGACGACCGCGCAGCGTGCACCACTGCGCTCACGTTGAGATAACTGTCACCAGGACGACCGGGCCCCAGGCACAGCGTCCGGTTCGCCTGTCGCGCCGGCACGGAGTCGCGGTCCACCTCCGATACACCCAGCACCGTGTCGATGCCCAGCTCGCGGCAGGTGCGGATGACCCGCAGCGCGATTTCACCGCGATTGGCGATGAAGATGCGACGGATAGGCTTCAACACGCGGTTGCGCGCATGGCTGTGTCAGGCCTCGATGCGCAGCAGTGCCTGGCCGTACTCGACCAGCGCGCCGTCCTGACTCAGGATTTCGGTCACGCGGCCCCTGCGGCCGGCATGCACGGCGTTCATCAGCTTCATGACCTCGATGATGCCGACGACGGTATCCGGCTCCACCCGTGAGCCCACCTCGACGAAGGGTGGTTCCCCGGGTCGAGGGGACCGGTAAAAAGTGCCCAGCAGCGGAGCTGTCAGGATGTCCGGACCCGCGGGCGGCGGCACCACCGATGGCGGCGCCGCAGGAGGTGGCGTGGCGGACTCTGGCGAAGGCGGTACCGCCTGCACGGCCGGTGTGAACCCCGCTCCCGGCGCTGCACCTGGCGCAACCACTGCCGCTGAAACTGCTCCCCGTCGCCGCAGCGACAATTTAAGCCCCTCGATCTCGAGCTCCAGTTCGTCGAAGCTGGAGGCTTCCAGCAGCCGGGTGATGGTCTCGATGTCCTTGGCCGTCAGACTCACCGCTTGCCTCCAAAAATCGTCATCACGTGGTGCAGCGGATTATCAGCGGCACGCGCCACCGGCACCGCCTGCTTCGACGCCCACACCGTCTCCGGGCGGCTTTGCAGCAGTTGGATACGTCCGGCCTTGTCCACCGCCCACTCGATGTCCTGCGGACAGCCATAGTGACGTTCCACCGCCCGCCCGACATTGCGCAGCGCCTGCAGTTCTTCATCGTTCAGGCTGGGCTGACTGCGCATGTCCTGCGGCACAGGCTGTTCTTCGACACCGCTGTCGCCCGGCACATGGCGGATGAGCTTGGGCGAGATATCGCGGCGGGTGATCTCCCCGGTGATCTTGCCCAGCACCCAGCGGTCTGGGGTGACTTCGCCACTGACCACCGCCGATCCCAGCCCCCAGGCACCTTCGATGGTGATCACCGAGCGGTCGCCGCTGGTGGGGCTGCGCGTGAACATCACCCCGGCGGTGCGCGCGTCCACCATGGCCTGCACCACCACGGCCATGGCGACCTCGCGCTCCGGGAACTGCTTGCGCAGGCGGTAACTCACCGAATCCACCGAGTACAGGCTGGCCCAGCAGCTGCGCACCTTGTGCAGCACCTCCCGCGCACCCCGCACCCACAGGTACGTGTCCTGGAGCCCGGCGAAGCTGGCATCAACCGCATCCTCGGTGGTCGCCGACGAACGCACGGCAACAGTGGCCACCCCCTGGCTGCACAGCTGGGCATGTGCGGCGAGCACCTCCAGCTCGACCTCCGGCGGCAGTGGCGCGCTTTCCACCCGCTCGCGCAACGCGCCGCAGGCGATCCTCAGGGCATCGAGATCATCGGGATCGAGCCTTTCGACCGCGCCCCGCAGCGGCGCCTGGCGCTCCAGCGCCTCGATGTGGCGCTCAAAGGCCCCGGTCCTGACGACAAACCCCGGTGGCACCGGATGTCCGGCGCGCACCAGTTCGCCGAGACTGCCGCCCTTGCCGCCGACCTCGGTACGCTGGGCGAGACCGATGTTCTCGAACCAGTCGACGTGCGAATCCGCCATCGTGCTCAACCCAACAATGTCACGATGCCGCGACCACCGTCCACGCGGATGCGCTGGCCGTCGCGGATGCGCGTCGTGGCGCTGCCCGTGCCCACCACGGCGGGCAGGCCGAACTCGCGCGCAACGATGGCGGCGTGGCTCATGGAACCGCCGATGTCGGACACCGCCGCGGCAATCTTCTGGAACACCGGCGTCCAGGTCGGGTTGGTGACCTGGCAGACCAGGATGTCGCCGGGCTGCAGCTTGCTGATCTCCTGCACCGACCGCACCAGCCGGGCAGGCCCTTCCACCACGCCACTGGAGGCGGCAAAACCACGGATCTCGTTGGAGTCCGCGCCGGTGCCGGCTTTCAGCCATTCATCCAGGCTCTCGCGGGTGATGCCCCATAGCATGACGATGGCCGGATCGTCGATGACCTCGGGGACCGGGCCCAGCGCCGGCGGCGTCTCATGCTTCGCCCACTGCGCAATGGCTGCGCGCCGCTCTGCCACCCGCTGCGGCCAGTGCGCGGGACCACGCGGCGCGGAACCGTTCGACCAGGCGGACATCAGGTCGATGATGGCCGCCTCGAGCTCGTAATGCGTCAGCTGGAAAACGTCATCCGCGCTGGCGAAGAAGCCGTTCTGCGCCAGCAGCGCGCCGAACTCGCGGATCTTGTTGAAGAACAGGTTCGTGTACCAGTGCTCGCAGTAGAACTTGTGCCCTTCGACGTACGGGAACACACGGTGTGCGAGCGTGATGATCTGGTCGTAGGCGGCCCGCTCCTCATCCGAGGACAGCAGTTCGCGGTAGTCCGCGATCAGCTGCCGGCCCCCCTCCTGCAGTTTGTCCAGCGGACGCTCGATCCGCTCCCCGGCGCGCACGCGGCGCACATAGCCGGGCAGGCCCGCGAACGGCAGCGACAGATCGTCGTTCCAGGCTCGATGGTAGTGGTAGAAGCCGTCGCCGACGTTGACGTTGAACCAGGGCTCGCGCGACTTGTCGAGCTCCTCGAGCCAGCTCCTGCCGGCGGCCCCCGCGCCCTCCAGAGAACGGATCACGTCCTGTGCGGACACACCCTCGCGGAAGTGCCCATCGACGCCCAGCTCCACCGCGCAGCGCGCCAGGCGGCGCAGTTCCTCATCGGGGCGGAAGATCTCGGCATCGATGCCGGCGACCATGCGCGAGACCGTCTGGTCGCTGATCTCCGGGAAGGCCTTCTTGCAGAAGGCGAACAGCGTCATGTACGCGCCGTAGCCCAGCAGCAGGAACTCGAAGTGGTGGTGCCACATCCGGAAGTAGCCTTCGAGCGTGCGCTGGTAGGTGTCCAGCAGGTAGTGGTTGGAGGCGACGCCGCGTCCCGCGCGCACGTGCTCCAGCGGCTCAAGTTCCGGCAGCACGGGCGTGGGCAGCGCGCGCGCGTCCTTTATCAGCTGCAGCATCTTCTGCTTCCACTGCGTGTACAGCTTCTCCCAGTTGGCGTAGTAGTACATCGCCCGCTGATTGAACTCAGCGGTGCGGCTCGCGATCTGCGCGGGGTCCGTGACCGCGTTGCCGCCGATGTAGACCCGGCCGTTGATGATGCGGTGGTCTATCCCCAGGGTCGTGGGCAGGCAGTGCACCCGCGTGTTAGCCGCACCCAGGGCGCAGTACGCCGCCTCGGCCGTCACCATGTCGAAAGCCGACATGGGCTCGGGGAAATGCATGGAGTTGTAGAACCAGAACCGCTGGTCGTCCTCGGGCGCGAACTGCGTGTAGTACGGGTACGCCGCCTGGGCCTGCTCGGTCCCGGGGACCACCTTCAGCGAGCTGGGCAGTGGAAAACCAGCGGAATTGGACATGGTCGCTCCTGCACCGCGCTTTGCGGCACTGACGGGTTCGATCCTACCCGCAGCCTTGTACCCGCGGCGCGGACGGCAGCGCAACATCCCGACCGAGGCTGCAAGGCACAGGCCCTGTTCCCGGCCGGCAAGCATCGCAGCCGCAGCCGCAGCCGGAAACGACCCCGGTCACCCCCCGGTCACTCCATGCTGACGTCCCGGTACTGATCCGACATGCCCTGCAGCCAGGTGCTCCAGCCGGAGTTCATGCCGTAGGGGCTGCGCTGCAGGAAGGCCTGGATGCGATGGATCTTGCCGCCCTGCACTTTGAACAGCTCCGCGATCTCCCACGTCCACGGCTGCACCGGGCCCGACACGACCTCGCGGCCGTCCGGCGCCCGGAAGTGCCGGGTATCACCGGCCTCGTGATCAAAGAACCCGAAGGCAAAGACAATGCCGCGCTCCTGGTCCACGGCGACGAAGCGCCGGTCACGGATGCGTGAGACAAAGTGCAGCAGGCCGGACTTGAACTGCTCCATGCAGCTCCACTGCGCGGAGTAGCTGATCGAGGTCTTGGGGTCCGGGCGGGTCTGCCCCGGAGGCGTCGGTGCATTGGTGGTCTGCATGCCGTTTTCGAGCCGGTTGCAGTCGTCCGCGAAGGGATAGTCGCCCCTGCCGTCATTCTGCTGCATGCCGGTGAAGTACTTGTTGGCGGTCTCGATCAGCTGCGCG
>DAIDKA010000140.1 GCA_027451085.1 Gammaproteobacteria bacterium | reverse complement strand
AAGCTGGCCGCGTTCTTCGAGCGTTAATTCGGGCTGACCTGAGCCGGTGCCCTACAACTACTCCAACCTCAACCCGGAAAAGGCGCTGATCTGGCGCATCGTGCACCGCGACAATCTACCCTGGATTCTGGACAACGGCCTGCATTGCGGCAACAGCGCCGTTCGGGCTCCGAACTGAGTCACCATCGGCAGCCCTGAACTGATCGACAAGAGGACGAACCACGCTGTCCGCCTTCCACCAGGCGGTGTCCTGGGCGACTACGTCCCGTTTTACTTCACCCCGTTCTCACCGATGCTGCGCAACATCGGGTCCGGACGCAGCGGGGTTCGCACACGGCCGAACGAGGAAATCCTCATCCTCGTCTCCAGCCTGCGCAAAGTTGCCGCCCAAGGCCTGCCTTTCCTGTTCACCGATAGCCATGCGTATTACCGGTGGGCCCACTACTATGCGGACCTTGCCGATCTGGATAAAATCGACTGGAGAATCCTGCAAGCTCGGGACTTCAAGAGAGACCCGGACGATCCGGCCAAGTTCGAGCGTTACCAGGCCGAGGCACTGATTCACCGGAATTTTCCGATCACCGGCCTGATGGGTGTTGTGTGCTACACCGACCAGCTCAGGCAGGATATCGAACGTCAGGTTCAGTTGCGTAACCTGGATCTGCCGGTCCATACGCGTACTACGTGGTACTTCTGATGATCACCTTCACTCACGGCAACCTACTGGAAGCCCGCGCCGAGGCGCTGGTCAACACCGTCAATACGGTGGGGGTGATGGGCAAAGGCATCGCCCCGATGTTCAAGGAGCGGTTCCCGGAAAATTTCCGGCGCTACGCCGCCGCTTGCAAAGCCAAGGAAGTCCAGACCGGCAAAATGTTCGTCACCGAGGTGAGCGAACTGGATGGACCGCGCTGGATCGTGAATTTCCCGACCAAGCAGCACTGGCGCGGCGACTCTCGGATGGAATGGATCATCGAGGGGCTGCAGGATTTGCGCCGGTTCCTGATCAGGCACCAGATCAAGTCCGTGGCCATTCCTCCGCTGGGCGCCGGTAATGGCGGCCTGCCCTGGCCAGCCGTGCGGACGCAAATTCAGACTGCGCTGGGCGACCTGAGCGCCGAGATCCTGGTGTTCGAGCCAAGGCAGCAGTACCAGAACGTGGCCAAGCGGGCGGGGGTGGAAAAGCTGACCCCAGCCCGTGCCCTGATCGCCGAACTGGTACGGCAGTACTGGGTCATGGGCATCGAGTGCAGTCTATTGGAAATCCAGAAACTCGCCTGGTTCCTGGAACGAGCCATAGAGCGAACCGGCCTAGCCTCCCTAGAACTGAATTTCGAAGCGCGCAAGTACGGCCCTTACGCCGACAACCTGCGCCACATGCTGGACAAACTGGACGGCAGCTACCTGCACTGCGACAAGCGCATCAGCGATGCCAGCCCGCTAGACGTCATCTGGTTCGAGGACAACCGCCGGAATTTCGTGCAGACCTACCTCCGGAGTGAAGCTAAGGACTATGCGCCCGCGCTGGAGGCAGCCACCAGCCTGATCGACGGGTTCGAATCGCCCTATGGCCTGGAACTACTGGCAACCGTGGACTGGCTGCTGTCACGGGAAAGAGTAGCCCCTACCTTATCCGCCATGCGGCAGGGTCTGCGCGCATGGCGCGGCGGGCCGGAGGCTGCCGAACGCAAGGACAGGCTGTTCGATGATCAGTCGCTGGAGATCGCGCTGGAGCGCCTGACGGCGCACCCGTCAGTGTCATAAAGCACATACCAAGGATCGAGGCTGCCGCTGGCGGTCCATGCCCGACACAGCGCCTACGCCGGCAATCCCCGCAGCATGTCCCCCGCCAGGGCTTCGAGGCGCTGCATGTCGTCGATGGTGACCTCGCGCCGCCCGACGCTCATCAGGCCCTCCTCCTGGAACCCTTTCATCTGCCGGCTGATGGTCTCCGGCGCTAGGCGCAGGTGACAGGCGATGTCGCTCCAGGTCATTGGCAGGCGCAGGCGGGTGGCACTGCCGCCACGCGCCGCGTAGCGGCGTGACAGTGACAGGATGAAGGCGGCCAGCCGTTCGCGTGCTGGGAAATCTCCGGCCAGCAACCCGGCCCTGCCGATGTCCTCGGACAGCAGCGCGAACAGCCGCGCCTGCAGCGCGGGCATGCGCGTGGCGAGGTCCGCCATGCTGGCAAAGGACACCTGGCACAGCACGGTGTCCTCGAGCACGACGCCGTCGCAGGGATAGCAGCCGTTGGCGATGGCGTTCAGGCCGATGACCTCGCCCGGCAGGAAGAAGCCCAGCACCTGCTCGCGCCCTTCGGCATCGGCGCGGCAGGTTTTCACCGCGCCGGTGCGCACGGCCGCGATGGTGCTGAAAGGCCCGCCTTCGCGGAACAGCCTGGCGCCGCGCGGCAGGATCTCGGTGTGCTCGATGAGCGTGTGCAGCCGCGTCAGCCGCGCCTTGTCATAACCGCTGTTGAGGCAGGCGGCGGCAAAGGCACAAGTGCGGCAGAAATGCAGTTCGTCGCCTATGTCGGCGCACGCCGGGTCATGTTCCAGGTCAGCCATGCGTGCACGATAGCATGAGGGTCGCCGGGACCCGCCGGCGAACGCCGCCCGTAACACGACATGCACCAAGGCATGCATGAACTGCGCATCAACCTTGTCGCTCTTGACCTAGGTCAATGCGGCGGCAGCGGGCGGCACAAATACTGTGCTCCAAGGGCACCCCACCCTGTTTTTTCCGGAGCAACCATGTCCCTGTATGAGGAAATCGGCGGTGAGGCCGCCGTGAATGCCGCGGTCGACATTTTCTATCGCAAGGTCCTGCGCGATCCGCGCATCAGCAGCTGGTTTGACACCGTTGACATGGACGGCCAGATCGCCAAGCAGAAAGCCTTCCTGACCATGGCCTTCGGCGGTCCCGCCCACTATTCCGGCAAGGACCTGCGCGCCGGCCATGCGCACATGGTCGCCCGCGGTCTGAACGCGGAGCACTTTGACGCGGTGATGGAAAACCTCGGCGCCACGCTCAAGGAGCTGAACGTACCCGATCACCTGATCGCGCAGGCGGCGGCGGTCGCGCAAAGCACCCGCCAGGACGTTCTCGGACTTTAGCGCATCACGATGGCTGTCATTACTTTCCAGGAGCACAGCTTCGACTGCGCTCCCGGGCAGTCGGTGCTCGACTGCCTCAACGCCGCCGGCATGGGCATCCCCTGGAGCTGTGGCGCCGGCGCCTGCCAGAGCTGCCTGATGCGCGCAACCGACGGCCGCGTCGATCCGCGCGCGCAGGCGGGGCTGAAACCCACCCAGGCCGCCCAGGGGTACTTCCTGTCCTGCCAGTGCCTTCCCGGCGGGGACCTTACGGTCGTCCTGGGAGAGCCAGCCGCCGCGCCCATGCCGGCCCGGGTGGTGGACGTCACGCCGCTGAGTCGCGACGTTGCACGCCTGAGGCTGGCTCCGGATGCCGCCTTCGACTACCGGCCGGGGCAATTCCTGCGCCTGCATCGCGACGACGGCACATCGCGCTGCTACTCGCTGGCCAGCGTGCCAGCGCTGGACGACGCGCTGGAGCTGCATGTGCGGCGCGTGCCCGAGGGCGAGGTCAGCGGCTGGATCCACGATGAGCTGACCAGCGGCGATGACGTGGCCATCTCACCCGCCATGGGAGGGTCGTTCTATCTCGAGGGCAGGCCGGAGCGCGGCCTGTGTCTGATCGGCACCGGCAGTGGTCTCGCGCCGCTGTATGGCATCGCGCGCGATGCGCTCAACCAGGACCATATGGGTCCGGTGTGGCTGTTCCATGGCAGTGCCGATGCTTCCGGCCTGTATCTGCGCGAGGAACTGCAGGCGCTGCAGGCGCGTCACGCCAACTTCCAGTACGTGCCCTGTGTTTCCGCCGGGCCGGGGCCAGGACTCGAGTTCGGCAACGTGCATGAGGTAGCGCTGTCGAAGCTGCCGGAGCTTACGGGTTGGAGCGTGCACCTGTGCGGCCATCCGGCCATGGTGCAGGCGGCGCGGCGTGCGACCTTCCTGGCGGGGGCGTCGAGCCGTGACATTCACGCGGACCCGTTCCTGCCGAGCGCGCCGCGCAGCGGGGCGAACGCCTAGTCGTCCCAGCCCGGACCCATGCCATAGGGCACGTGGGCAGACAGGCCGACCACGCGTTTCACCAGCCCGTTCTCGATACGCAGCGCGAACGCCTCGGCATGACCGCTGGGCTGCTGCAGGGCAGCCTGCACCAGCACGTGGCCGCCGGCGAGATCCAGCTCCTTGACGCCAGCGCGGTCGATGTTGGCCCAGACGAACACCAGGCCGCGCTCCGGGTCGACGGCGACGATGCGGCGGTGATGCACCTGGGTGTTGAGGGTGAACCAGCCGCTCTGCAGCTGCTGCCGGCAGCCCAGCGCAGCGAGGTTGAATCCTGCATCGCCGATGCGGACCCTGGGGTTGTTGGTGATGCGCGTGCCGTTTTCATACCGGACGCAGTCGTCGCTGACGGGCCAGGCCCTGGGATCGAGATGGCCGTCGTTGTGTTCCAGCGCCGCGAGCCACAGTTTGGCCGTGGCGGTGAGCTGCTCGCGGGTGGCGCGCTGTGCCGCAGGCAACGGCGCAAAGGCGGCGGCATCGGCAGCGCCGCGGGCATTGGCTGCGTCGAGGCCGGCGTCGCTCCAGGCGGGCCCTCGGCCCTTGCGGTAAAACAGGGTTTCTATTTCGGTGACCTTGTGGTTCTCGACCTTCAGGCGCAGCGCCATCAGCACCACGTTGTCGAACTCGCGCATGGTGCCGATAAGGCCCGCCTGCCCGGTGACCGGATCGAGCGCATAGAGCTGAAACCCGCCGACGCCGCTCGCGGTGTTCCAGAAGCCCTCGCCCAACGGCAGGGTCTGGCCCATCTCGGTGAAACGCACGTGGTCCGCCACCGGCAGCAGCTTGGGGTCGTGGGCCACCACGGCGCGCAGGTACGTATCCACGAGGCCCTGCAGGCAGGCCCGGTCACAGGCCTGGACGGCATCGGAGGTGGCCGGTGGGGCGGCCTGGGAACGCGTGGAGGAAAGCCGGTCCGCCACGTTGCGGTCGCGGCCGTGCACCACCACCGAACGGTCCCGATCGCCCAGCGAGGGTGCCGACGATGGTGGATCGGCACACGCCGCGCCGGATGTCGCGGCGAGGCACACCAATCCCAACAGCTTCGCCCAGGGGTTCATGTTGCTAAGAATGCCCTAAGTGTGGGTGATCTGCAGAATGCTGTGGCGCAGCTCCTCGTTCAGCACCACCTGGGCATCTGCTGCAACATCGTGCAATACCTGGTCGAAACACAGGCTGCCGCCAGCCACCTTCAGCACACCGCGCTTGCGCAGCAGGTCGATGAAGTTCTCGAACAGCGCACGGTCGAAGAACTCAGGGGAGTTGAAGCCGTACAGCAGGCCCATGCGCTGCGCCGTCTGGTGGCAGCGTTCCTCCAGCTGCGACTGGGACAGCTGGCCGCTGCCGGCTCGGATCAGCAGCGCAATCGCCAGGTAGTAGCGTTCGATGGTCTGCAGGGTGCTCTGCGCCAGCAGCGACAGCTGCATGGCCTGCGGCGAGGTGGGCGCCGGACGCGCCCACTGTCCTGGCAGACGTTCAACCAGGCCCTGCCGGGCCATGGCCTCCAGCATGGCCTCGAGCGCCGCGGGCACCTCCTCCTCGGGCCACCGCAGGAACAGCTCCGAAGCGATGTAGGGGTAGATACGACCCGTCAGGCGCTGCAGGTCAGTGGTGCCCATGCGGGCGTTGCCATCGAAGGCGCAGGCCACCAGTGACGGCAGCGCGAACAGGTGCAGCACGTTGTTGCGCTGGTAGGTGGCCAGCTGGGCGGCCTCATCCGGCATGCGCACCAGGTCGCCAAGCGTGTGCGGGTCGCGCACGATGATCCTGAGTTTCACGCCGTAATCGATGATCTGCGGCGGCGTCATGGCGGTGATGGTCACGCGCGGACCGTAGGGGCAGTCCTGCAGCAGCGCCAGCAGCAGCTCCAGGTGGCGCAGCAGGTCGGCCTCGGCGAGCGTGCGCCGAGGGGCCGCCAGCAGCGCCACGGCGAGCAGGCTTGCCGGCGTGACCGCGACGGCGGCGTTGATGTTGCGCATGACGTTGGCCGCAAGTTCATTCACGGCCGCGTTCAGCCAGGGCTGCCGGCCTTCGTCCTGCGCCACGCGCTCGCGCCACAGAGGCTCGTGGCGTGCCAGCAGATCGTTCAGCGGGATGGGCTCGCCGATGTTGACATGCACGCGGCCGAAGTTCTCCTTCAGGCGCGGCACGGTCCGCAGCAGTCCCAGCACGCTTTCTTTTTCCTTCGGCTTGCCGGACAGCTCACTGACGTAGGTGGCGCCCTCCATGATGCGTTCGTAGCCGAAGTAAACCGGCACGAACACGATGGGCCGCCTGGGGGCGCGCAGGAAGCCGCGCAGCGTCATGGTGAGCATGCCGGTCTTGGGCGCGAGCAGCCGGCCCGTGCGGCTGCGGCCTCCCTCGATGAAGTACTCGACGCAATGGCCACGGGCCATGATGGCCGCCATGTAGCTGGTGAACACAACCGTGTACAGACCGTGGCCGCGGAAGCTGCGGCGGATGAAGAACGCACCGCCCTTGCGCAGGAAGCGTCCCACCACCGGGAGATTGAGGTTCAGGCCGGCGGCGATGTACGGGATCGCATAGCCGTTGCGATAGATGACGTATGACAGCAGCAGGTAGTCCATGTGGCTGCGGTGGCACGGCACATAAACGATTTCGTTGCCCTCGGCCACCGCCGTCAGGGTGTGGGCGTGCCCCAGATCCACGCCGCTGTAGAGCCGGTTCCACAGCCAGCTGAACACCTTTTCCAGCAGCCGGACAAAGGCCGGGGAGTAGTTGGCGGCGATCTCATAGGCATGCGCCCGCGCCTGCAGCAGCAACTGGCGGCGCGTGCGCTTGCCGTCGCGCGCTTCGGTGGCGATCGCGGCACGCACGGCACGGGTGCGCAGCAGTTCATTGACGATGGTGCGGCGGTCGGAGAGCTCCGGTCCGATGCGCGCGGTGCGCTGGGCGCGGTAACGCGCGGCAAGCACGCGGACCACGCGCCGGCACTGCACCACGGTGGGCACGTCCGCGGCACCCATCAGGCTGCGCAGTGACACCGGATCATCCAGTTCCAGCAGCGTGTTGCCGCCGTTGGCCAGCACCTGGAACAGCCTGCGCAGCCGCGTGGTGAACTGCCAGTTCTCCCCCAGCACCAGCCGCAGCCAGGAGGAGTCGCGCTGCGGCGCCCGGCCCCAGTACACGGCCGCAGGCACCAGCTCCACGTCGAGGGCCGGATCAGCACGCAGCAGATCGATCAGCCGCGCCAGCTGGGGGGTGGGACGGCGGTTGCCGCGTTCCCCTCCTCCCAGATGAAACCAGGACGGCAGGTCGGCCTGCGGCAGCAGGCGATTGCGTGGCGAGGGCAGACCCAGGCGTGCGCAGGCGCTTTGCAGCAGTGCGTAATCCGTCGAGCCGCGGTGCTCCAGCACGTAGCAACGCGGTCGCGACTGCACCAGCAGGCGGGAGGCCGCGTCCTGCGGCAGGATCGTGAAACGCACCCACAGACCGAGGATGCGTCGCAGCAGCCAGTTCATCGTCCTGGACCCGGCATCGCTGTCAACATGACGCAGGCCCGTGGAGTTGCGGCCATTGTGCCGATCCTCAAGCGCCCTGGTCCGGCATATCCAGAGAAATCACGAAGTGCTCGAACAGGTAACGGATCATGGTCATCTGGCTGTGCAGGCCGTGGTCGCCATCGAGCAGGTGCAGGGAGGCACCGCAGGCCTGGGCCAGGCGAGTGCTGTGCTCCCAGGGGATGACTGCATCGCGCCAGCCGTGCACCACCACCGCGGGGCAGTCGAGGGGCTTCGGGCGCAGCGGCGGCAGGCCGTCGAAGTAGATGGCAGGGGCCATGAGGAACACACCGCGGGCATGAAGGTGCGAGGCGGCCGCGCTGGCGACATAGCCACCGAGGCTGGAGCCCACGAGTAGCAGGTCACCCGACAGCTCTTTGCAGAAGTCCATGAGCTTCGCCACGCGTTTGCCGGGATCATCGATGCCACGGTAGTCGACCGACTCAGGCTGCCAGCCCTCGGCGCGCGCGGTGTCGGCGAGCACAGAGATCTTGTGGCCCCAGGGGCCACTTTCCTTGCCGTGGGAGAAGACGACGTAGCGGCTGGTGCTCACGGTGATCCGTCTGATTCTTCTGCGTAAAACAATATCTTACTGCACAGAGCCACCGGGGAGTACTGCGCCGCCGGTCCCACGATGCAACGGCTTGATCAGGTGGTCAGGATGCTGGTGGCGAGGGCCCAGTCGTCCCGCGGCGCAGCGGCGGCGCCAGTCGCCAGTTGATTCACCGACACCTGCCGCGCACGACTGCCGGCCCGCTCGTGTGTCACGAGCCAGTAATGCAGTTCTCGGCCTCCAGCCGGCACAAAGCCGTACAGCAGGTTGACCGCTCCACGGCCCATGGTGGAGGCGCGGTTCACGCGCTCGTCCCAGACCACATGGCAGCTGTCTGCAAGCGGGCCATTGCCCAAGGCGCCATCCGCGTGCAGCGCGGCAAGGAACCGCCACACCTGCAGGCCGGCCGCCTCATGCGTTGCGCTGGTGTTCGGCGCGTCCAGCACCCAGCGTGTGCCTGATTCGATGCAGGCGGCCAGCCGCAGTGCCTGGCGCCGCACGGCCAGATACCGGCCCTCGCTGCCTGCGGAATGGCCCGTCGCAAGTGTGGATGTGCCGGCCGGTCGGCTCGCCACAGACCGCAGCGGCAGCAGGGTGTTGACCCCGGCCTGCGCCAGGCGGTCACTGTCCCCGGCGGACACCTGCTGGGCCAGTTTCAGGCCGGGGCGCAGCGCCGCCTCCATGAGATCCCGGAAGCCGCTGCGATGCGGCAGCAATGCATCCCCGCGCGACAGCAACCCCGCCGCCGCGGCGCCCGGCGCGAACGACTCCATGCGGTTGCGCAGGCGGTCCACCGCCTGAACGCGCGGGAAGAACAT
>DAIDKA010000139.1 GCA_027451085.1 Gammaproteobacteria bacterium | reverse complement strand
CCGCCATTCGCAGGTTCGAATCCTGCCGTCCCAGCCAGACGCGCGCGCAGCTCAGTGCTCCCGCGGTTCCCCGTACCACCTGCACCTGTTCGGCCGTGAGGTTCATCAAGTACTTCGCGGTCACCATCTCCACCCACGAAGGCCTATGGCGGTTAGCGAACGGAGCGGCGCTCCGGGATGAGATAGCGTGGGTCCACTGAACGCGCAATGAGCGTTCCAAAACACGACCCCTGGAGTGCGCAGAATGAAGACTATTCTCCGAGCGACCCCCATCCATGTTGCTGGCAAGCGCATCAGCAGTTACGTGTCGCTGGCGCTCGCAGCCGCGGCGCTCACGCTGGCGGCGTGCAGCCTCATGAGACCGGCGCCTGCGGTGCAGTTAAGCGCTGGCGACGTAAATATCAACAGCAGGTGGCACGCCAGCATCGCCAGCCCGCCGGATCTGGCCGGTGCGGTTCAAGTGGGCGGGACGGCATCCATGTCGCCGGGCGTCGGGCGCGGCACGACCCAAGTCGCGCTGAACCTCGACAATATGGCGCCGGGGGGCGTGCACCCGTGGGCCATTCACCGAGGCCAATGCAGTCAGGATCAAGGGGTGTTCGGTGATCCGCAGAATTACCCGCCACTGCACGTAAGCACAGACGGCACCGGCCAATCCAACGCGATTGTTGCCATCTCCACCCCCACCTCGGGCAGCTATTTTGTGAGTGTTCAGGCCTCGGCGGCCAATAGTGAGCTGACGGTAGCCTGCGGGAATCTTGCAGCGCCGACGACCTGATCGGAACCGCGAGCAATACTGGCCTGCAGGGGTGGAAACATGAATCCCGCCACCGGTCGATCCGCGCATCCGTCAGTTCCGCGCCGCGTGATTGGAGTCGGCCGCCCTTATCATCCGTCGTACGGGCGGCCCGGAGTCGAACCGTCATAGAACCAATGATCCTGATTCATGCAGGGCTTGCCAGTGTCGTTGTACCCTTGAAGGTATAACGCTGCCAATGCAGCGGTGACTCAAGGAAGCTTCATGTCGGTTCGTATGTTCACCGCGCCTTTGATCCTGGTTCTGATCGGCGTTGCCGCTTATGCGGCCAACCCCGGCGACGCCGTTGCCGGCAAAGCCTACTTCACCCAGATGTGCAAGCAGTGCCACACCGCCGAGGATGGAGATGGGGGAGGCGAAATCGGCCCATCACTGGTTGGCGTGTTCGGACGGACTGCAGGGGTGGGGGATACCAGGTTCAGTTACACCCCGGCGCTGCAGGGCTCGAAGCTGGTGTGGAACGCGGCGACGCTGGAGCGCTTTCTGGCCAATCCTGCGGTGACGGTACCCGGTACCGCGATGCCCTTGCCGGTCCCCGATCAAAAGGACCGCGACAACCTCATCGCCTATTTCCAGTCATTGGCAGGCCAGCACTGACTGGCCTGCCCGCTGGTGGCAGCGCCAGATAGCGCTGCCACCAGGCGTTGCCGTTACGGCAGGCGCCAGATATCGACGATGCCGCCCGGAATCTCCGTCTGCGGAGGCGGAGGCGGCGGTGGCGGGGTACCGGCGGGGGCGCCGGGGAAACGGCCGGAGAACGAGAAGCCCATGATCGCGCCCTCGGGCAACGCAATGCGGTTGTCCACGACGATGGGGCTGTTCCAGTGGCCTGTGCCGGTGTCGAGGTCGGCAACCGGCTTGCCGCTGACGGCGTCGAGCACGTGCAGCTTGGCGTTTGCTCCCGCCGGATCGTAGATGTACAGCAGACCGCCGGCATAGAACGGCGAGTTGCCGCCCACCTTGATTTTCCAGGCTTCCTTGAGCTGGTGGTCCGCGCCGAAGGTCCAGGCCGTGGTACCGCCACGGCCATTGGACGCAAACAGGTAGGTTGTGCCGCCGATCTTCGCGGTGGCGGAAGCCGCCAGCAGCTGCGCCTTGCCGGGGACTTCCACGACCTGCAGCTCGCCGCCCTGATGCGGCGCTGCGCCCGCGACGGTGCTCAGCTTGATGAGCCGGATCGTCCCGTCCTTGCCGCCCTGGGCGACATAGCCGTCACCCAGCAGCACCGGGGAGGTGGAGCCTACGTCCAGATCCTTCTTGTCCAGCTCGGCGGTGTTCGTGGTGGTCCAGTTGGCCAGCATCTTCGTGGCGGCGGGGTCCAGCATGATCAGTGAATCGCCCCAGGCGGTCTTGCCGTCCCAGGGCCCGTTGCCGGTGGCGAACAGCAGGTTGCCCGTGCCCGGTTGGATCACGATGCCGGCGCGGCCCCAGATGGCGGACTGCTCCTGGGAGCAGGTTGCCGGGTCCAGCAGCTCCGCGCGGTCGCTGCAGAGCGAATTCCACACCCTGCGTATGGCGCCGGTCTTTGCGTCGAGCACCACGACATGCCCTTGGTAAGGGGGCGCATCGCCAATATAGCCTGCGGTGGCAATCAGCACATTCCCGTGCACGAAGGACAGCGGCGAATCCAGCTTCTCCATGGCCGGCATGCGGGTGACCGCGGTGCTCCATACGGCCTTGCCATCGGCGATCGAGATCTTGGTGACCTTGCCGTCCGCAGAGCCTGCATAGATGAACTGCCGGTCGTCGTCCGCCACGGGCGTCGAATTGGTGATCTGCTTGATGATCAGTCCGGGCCTGCCGGCAGGAGGAGAGGAGCCCTTCACTGCTGCGGCTTCATCGAAGTCCGGCGGCACGTATTCCCACAGCACCGTACCGTCATTGGCGTCGATGGCCACGGTCCGGCCCACATCGGTGGTGCCGAAGAAAACGTCGTGCGCCGCGCCGCCCACCGTTACGCCGCGCAGATAGATGAGGCCGGCGTCGATGGGCGCGGAAATCTTCACCTGCTGGCGCACCATGGAAGCCACATTGGCCGCGGTGATCTTCGTCGTCGCCATGTTGGCATTGGTGCGCGCATTGCTGCCGCCGAAGGTCGGCCAGTCGGCCGCGTCACGCGACGCACCCGACTGTGGAGGGAACCCGGCGCAGCCGCATGTGGCGGCCACCGCGCAGGTCAGCAGGGCCTTGTGGAGCATTCGCATGCCATAACCTCTCGATCGCTTGGCGATGTTCTGATAATCGTTATATTTAAAAGGATACAGGGAAATCGGGCGCCACGGAAACGCTGCTCCCGCCAGTTCATGCTTGCGACCTATTTCCCGATGGGCCGCGATTCGGGCTTTGAGCCTCCCGGCCAGCCCGTGCCCAGCATGTAGGCCTGGGGACCGGTGAACACGGCCTCCACGCGGCTGATCTTGCCGTCCACGAACTTGAATATCTCTGTATTGAGGATCTCATTCGGGTAGCGCATGCCTTCGGGGAAGGCGACGTCCTTGCCGTCCAGCGGCCAGGTTTCGACGTTACCCCGGCGCATGAAATTGAACGTGGCAAAGACGAGCTGGCGCTTGACGTCGATGATGGGAAAGTGGGCGTCCTGGTAGCCGGTGATGAATGAATAGGACATGCGGGAGAGCTGATCCCCGCATCCGAGGCCCAGCAGGAAGAAACTCGGCGCAGGAGGCGCACCCTTGGTCGGGGGCAGCGCCCCGAGTACCGGCACCGGCGGTTTGTCATCGGGACCCAGCGCCGTAACACCGCCGTTTTCGAGCCTGATGCAGGACTTCGCAAAGGGCGCCAGGCTGCCGTCGTGGAAAGCGATGGCCCGCAGGTATCCCAGCGCGCCCTGTTCGAGCCTCTGGCGGGAGAGCCGGCTCGACTCGGGTTCCACCCGGGCCATGATCTGCATCCAGCCGGGGTCCTTCGGCGGCAGGTTCGCGGACGCGAGCGCATGGCGGTCCACGATGGTCTCGATCTCCGTGATCCTGTGATTGACGACCTTCAGCCGTACTGCGAGCAGGTCCGGGAAGGGGAACACGTGGTTTTCCGTGATCGACACATAGGAGGCGATGCCACCTGTCTGCGGATCGGCGACGTCGTGGCGATACGGGCCCAGGGAGTTGAAGGTCACCCACAGCGCTTCACCCAGCCGCAGTTGCGCGGCGTTTTCGGTGTAACGGTAGTGTGTGGCCACCGGCACCGCAGAGGGGTCATGCTTGCTCAGGGCGTTCAGGTAGGTGTCCATGAAGCCTTTGAGGCAGGCCTCATCGCAGGAGGGCACCGCTTGCGCCGTTGCCGCGGCCACCGGGTGCGGCGTCGTGATGCACGCCAGGCCGAGCGCGAGGCCCAGGCAGGCTTGTGGCAGGAGTCTCATCAGCGAAGCGGAGCGGATGACAGTGACGCGCATGGATATCCTCACCAACGCAAACGACTGGCGGCAGTATGCCGGGGGACAACGGGCAATGGGCGTTGTGAGTTGCTGTACAGGCATCCAGTGGCCCGGTCGCGCAGGCCGGGCGTACAGGCCGGCCTGCAGGCGTGTGGGCGCCAAGCAACATCAGGTGCATGGATTCGTGTATGATTCGCGCCCTTTTGATGGGGTCCCACCGGCCCCTGGTGTGCCGCAGTGAGTGACGATTCGATAGCGCTGTTTACGGGCAACGCCAATCCGGCTCTGGCTCACGAGATCGTGCGCCATCTGGGCATCTCGCTGGCCGGCGCCGAGGTGGGCCGTTTCAGCGACGGCGAGATCAGCGTGGATCTCAACGAGAACATCCGCGGCCGCGATGTGTTCGTGCTGCAGTCCACCTGCCCGCCCGTGAACGATCACCTGATGGAACTGCTGGTGATGATCGATGCCTGCCGGCGTGCCTCGGCCCGGCGCATCACCGCGGTGGTGCCGTACTTCGGCTACTCGCGCCAGGACCGACGGGTTCGCGGGACGCGTTCGGCGATCAGCGCCAAGCTGGTGGCGAACATGCTGATCGGCGCCGGCATCGACCGCCTGCTGACGCTGGACCTGCACGCGGACCAGATCGTGGGATTCTTCGACATCCCGGTGGACAACGTGTACGGCTCCCCGGTGCTGCTGGGCGACGCCTGGAAGCTGAGCTACGAGAACGTGATCGTGGTGTCGCCCGATCACGGCGGCGTGGCGCGCGCGCGCGCCTTCGCCAAGCAGCTGAATGATGCCGACCTCGCCATCATCGACAAGCGCCGGCCGCGCGCGAACGAGAGCCAGGTGATGAACATCATCGGTTCCGTCGAGGGTAAGACCTGCGTGATGGTCGACGACATGGTCGACACGGCCGGCACGCTGTGCAAGGCGGCCGAGGCGCTGAAGGACCATGGGGCGAAGAAGGTGGTGGCCTACATCACCCATCCGCTGCTGTCGGGCAAGGCGGTGGAGCGGGTCGCGGAGTCGAAGCTCGATGAGCTGGTGGTGACGGACACCATTCCGCTGGCCGATGCGGCCAGGCAGGTGAAGAAGATCCGCCAGCTGTCGGTCGCCGGCCTGCTGGCGGAGACCATCCGCCGCATCATGTCGGAAGAATCCGTCAGTTCGATGTATGTGTAGTCCGGATGGTTTGATTTGAGAGGTGCACCCGCCTGGTCGCGGGGGGGTGCTGTGGTAACGCCGCGATAGCGGCAATTTGTTCGGAGTCAATGACATGCGCGTTTCATTCGTGATCGGCGCGGACTTCCGTGATGCGCAAGGCAAGGGTGCGAGCCGCCGCCTGCGTATCAAGGGCAAGGTCCCCGCCATTTTGTACGGTGCCGGCCAGGCGCCGCGGGCCCTGATCCTCGACCAGCAGAACCTGCTGACGATGATCGACAATGAGAAGTTCTATTCCTCCATAGTGCAGCTGAAGGTGGGGAACGAGACCCAGGAAGCCGTGGTCAAGGATGTGCAGATGCATCCGGCCAAGAACCTGGTGGTGCACCTGGACCTGCAGCGCGTGCTCGCCAATGAGAAGCTGCGCATCCGCCTGCCCATCCACTTCCGCAATGCGGCCGTGTCGCCGGGCGTGAAGGTCCAGGGCGGCATCGTTTCGCACCTGCTGAACGACGTCGAGGTCGTGTGTCTGCCCAAGGATCTTCCCGAGTACCTGGAAGTCGACATGGCGGCCATGAACCTGAACGAGACCAAGTTCTTAGGGGACCTGCCGGTTCCGGAGGGCGTGACCCTGCCGGCGCTGTCGCAGGGCCGCAACCCGGCCGTCGTGTCCATCCACAGCCCGCGTGCCGAGGAGCCAGAGGCCGTTGCCGCCGAGGCTGCTCCGGCCGAAGGCGCTGCCACCGCCGCTCCTGCGGCCGACGCCAAGAAGGACGCGAAGGCCGCCGCCGCGCCCGCGAAGGACGCCGGCAAGAAGTAAGGCCGGGCTTGCCCTTCCTGTATCGGGCGCCGCGCCCGGGGCCCATGCCCCGGGTGCGGCCACCCTTCTATGAGTTTTCCGACGCAGGCGTGCATTCATGGATGCCGTGCCACTGAGGTTGATCATCGGCCTGGGTAATCCTGGTGATGAGTACGCGCGCACGCGTCACAACGCCGGCTTCCACTTTGTCGAGGAACTGGCCGCGCGCCATGGCGGCGCGTTCCGGTATGAGCCGAAGCACCAGGCGGAGCTCGCCCGCGTGCGCATCGCGGGCCAGGATGTATGGCTGGCCAAGCCCATGAGCTACATGAACCGCAGCGGCGGCCCCACGACCAGTGTCGCCGGGTTCTACAAGATCACGCCTGTGGAAGTGCTTGTCGCCCACGACGAGCTGGATTTCCCGGCCGGTGATGCGCGCCTCAAGCAAGGTGGCGGGCATGGCGGGCAGAACGGCATGCGCGACATCATTGCCGCGCTGGGTGATGCTTTCTGGCGGGTGCGTATCGGCATCGGCCATCCCGGCGACCGCAACAGGGTCGCCGATTACGTCCTGGGCCGCCCGTCGGCGGCGGATGAGAACCTGATCCGGGACGCCATCGCCCGGGCCGCCGATGCCGTGCCGGTGATGATGCAGCAGGGCGCGCAGAAGGCCATCCGTGACCTGCACGGGCCGCCTAAGCCTTAAAGGTAAAGAATCATGTCCATCAAGTGCGGAATCGTCGGCCTGCCCAATGTGGGCAAGTCCACCCTGTTCAACGCCCTGACGCGGGCGCAGATTGCGGCGGAGAACTATCCCTTCTGCACCATCGACCCCAACGTGGGCGTGGTGCCGGTGCCTGATCCGCGCCTCGATGACCTTGCGGCCATCGTCCACCCGGAGCGCATCCTGCCTGCGACGGTGGAGTTCGTGGACATTGCGGGCCTGGTCGCAGGCGCATCGCAGGGCGAGGGTCTGGGCAACAAGTTCCTGGCGCACATCCGCGAGACCGATGCCATTGCGCATGTGGTGCGTTGTTTCGACGACGGTGACATCGTGCACGTGGCGGGCAAGGTCGATCCACTGGCCGACATCGAGACCATCAACACCGAGCTGGCGCTGTCGGACCTGGTCACGGTGGAGAAGGCCCAGGAGCGCGCCGCCAAGGCCGCCAAGGGCGGTGACAAGGACTCGATCCGCAAGGCCGCGCTGTACGGCAAGGTCAGGGAGCAGCTGAACAATGCCCGCCCGGTGCGTGCGCTCGGGCTGTCCGAGGATGAGAAGAAGGACCTGTACGAGCTGCACCTGCTGACGGCCAAGCCGGTGATGTACGTGGCCAACGTGGACGAGAGCGGCTTCAGCAACAACGCGCTGCTCGACGCCGTGCGGCAGCTGGCCGTGAAGGAAGGTGCACAGGTGGTGGCGGTGTGCGCCGCCATCGAGGCGGAGATCTCCCAGCTGGAGGAGGCCGACCGGGCCGAGTTCCTGGCGGAACTGAAACTGGATGAACCGGGCCTGAACCGCGTCATCCGTTCGGCCTACAAGCTGCTGGGACTGGAGACGTATTTCACCGCCGGTGAGAAAGAGGTGCGTGCCTGGACCATCCATGCCGGCTCCACCGCGCCGCAGGCGGCCGGTGTGATCCACACCGATTTCGAGCGCGGCTTCATCCGCGCCGAGGTGATCTCCTACGCCGACTACATCGCCTGCAAGGGCGAGTCGGGCGCCAAGGAAGCCGGCAAGCTGCGGCTGGAAGGCAAGGAGTACATCGTCCGGGAAGGGGATGTCATGCACTTCCGTTTCAACGTGTGATTGCCCACGCCGCGGGACGTCGCCGGCCCGCGGCCCTTGTTCACGGCGCCGGCAGTCCCAGTGCTTTGCGCAGGAACTCATCGCTCTTGCGCAGCATCTGGGTGCGCGCGGCCGAGTCCTCCAGCTGGTGATCCAGGCCGTCGAAGGTGATGAGTTCGCACTGGGCACCGGCGGCCTTGAGTTTGTCCGCCATGCGCTGGGATTCCATGTAGCTGACGTTGAGGTCGGATGTGCCGTGGAACAGCAGTACGGGGACCTTGATGGCGTCGGCGTGCTGCTGGGGTGAGCCGTCATGCAGGTGAGGGCCATCACCCAGGAAGCTGTCGACCACCGTGTAGTTGCGGCTCTGGCGCTCATCCTTGAACTGCGCAAGGTCGGTCACCGGCGCGATTGCGATCACAGCCTTGAAGGTGCTGGAATCGACCACCGCGGACTGCAGAGCCGCATAGCCGCCGTAGGACCAGCCCACCACCCCGAGCTTGCCCGGGTCGATGCCCTGGCTGGTGAGCCAGTGTCCGGCATCCAGCACGTCGTCAATGGCGATGCGCCAGGACTGGAAGCCGTTCTGCTCGAACCAGGCATCACCAAAACCGGCGGAACCCCTGAATTCGGGCTGCAGGACCGCGTAGCCGCGGTTGGCGAAGAACTGTGGCAGCCAGTCGAAGCCCTGCACGTCCCGTGAGCTGGGGCCGCCATGCGGCAGGACGATGGCAGGCAGTCCCTTGAGGTCCTGGTGCCCCGGGGGCAGTGTGAGGTAGGCGGGGATCTGCACGCCGTCTCTGGCCGGGTAGGTGATGGCTTGCTGGGTGGCCAGTTTCACGCCCTCCAGCGGGTCGCGGGAGACGAGGAAGGTTTCCAGTTTGTGGGCCGGGCGGTCGAACAGGTAGTACACGCCGGGGTCGGTGTCACTGCCGGAAAAGATGATCATCTTGCTGCCATCCGGGGTCGAATCGACGATGCGCAAGCCCGCACCGGGCAGCGCTCTGGCAAGGGCGGCCATCATGTGCTTGATGTCATCGGCGAAGTACTCCGAATGCCAGCTATCCGTGGCATACGATGCCCCGACCACACGCTGGTCACGCCCGATCTGGATCAGACTGCTGACATCGACGTCCGGCCGCCCAAACACGAGCTGCTCGTGCGGACTGTCATCCAGCGACACGGAGTAGATGGCCCAGCGGCCGTTCTTGTGCCTGGTGCCGTACACAATGTTCTGCTCGCCATCGACGGCCAGAGGCAGAAAGCCCTCGTCTGAGGTTTCGTCGTAGTCGCCCAGCACCTTCCAGTCCTTTGAACTGGCGGTGCGGTAGAAGTAATGCCGTATGCCGGTGTCGACTTCCAGGCTGCCCCTGGGGATGTAGGTGCCTTTGATCCTGGGCGTGCCATGGCCATCTGTGATATAGCCGGTCACGGTGGGGTCCGGCGCCTCCAGGTGCTTGACCTCCAGGGTCCGGGTGTCGACCCGGTCCAGACCCATGCCGTGGGCGTCTGACCCGAAGCGGCTGCCCAGGTGATCATCCGCGAAATAGGAACGTTCCATCAGCAGTGATCCGCCCTGGCCGGGCAGCCAGTCGACGATGCCGCCGCCCAGCGTGTTGATGCCGTTGTTGAAGTGAGCATAGGAACTGGTCTGCGTGAGCGGACTCAATGACTTGAGGTTTTTGCCGTCCATGTCCACTGCAACCCACGCGCTGTTGCCCATCAGGCCGAGCACCGAGGAGTTGCGGTAGATGCCATAGAGCTCGCAGATGAGCCGGTCGTTGGCGATCCAGAAGCAACCGGTCATGCGCTCGGGGGTGCCCTTGGAGACCAGCGCGACTCTGGGTTTGGCTCCCTTTTCCAGCGCCGCGGTGATCAGGGCAGTGCCCTGGCCGGGCGTGGGGACGACATATGAAACATGCTTGCCGTCCGGGGCCAGGCTGAGACTGAAGGCACTGGTGCGTGCGCCGAAGGCTGCTGCGGCATCGAAACCATCGGCGGCATGTACGAAGGACGCAGCCCCAAGCAGGCCGAGCGCGAACGCAAATTTCATGATCGACACCCCATCCGGGCG